>SLSM01000114.1 GCA_007130445.1 Trueperaceae bacterium
CCGGCTCCGGTACGAGGTGCAAATCCGCTGGCGCAAGTGGCTCAGCCGCCGCTCTGGCGCAGGCCGGCTGACCTGGGATCAGTTCCAGCGCCTACTCCAGCGTCACCCGCTCCAGCCTGCACGCGTGGTTCACAGTGTGTACGCCACGTAGCGTTTGCTACATCGAGGAGCCGGATGCCTGTGTGGGCGCCACTGAGACGAGCGGGCGGCGCCCGGCGGCTAGCGAAAGAGGTCCGGGTCCTCGGTCTCGTCCCGCTCGCCCGCGACCGCCCCCAGGATGCGGCGGTACCAGTACGGGCTGCCGCAGATCAGCACCTTGCCAGTGCCCTCGTAGGTGCGCATCCAGCGATGGCCGGAGAGAAAGTGGCCGCGAAGGCCCGCCGCTGCCCGTCGCATCCGATAGCGCAGCGATCCGCTCCAGGCGATGACCAGCCGCCCGTCGACCTTCACCTGCTGGTTCTCGACGGCGATCTCGCGCACCGGCCCGAAGGTGTTCAGCGCGATCTTGCCCTCGCCGCGAACTTGCAGGCGGAAATTGATCAGCCCGTCCCCGGCCCAGAGCGACGTCAGCATCGGGTCGCGAAAGACGCTGATCCTGACCGAGTCGTCGGATGCCCAGTAGGCGCCGCGCTCGAGCACCCAGGCATCGTCTTCCCCGAGCTCGAAGATGTGGTAGCCGCCCATGCTGGAGCGGAGGTTCAGCTCGCCGGTGCCGCTGAACCGCGGGCGGATCGCCGACTGGTGGCCGATCCTGCAGCGGATTGCCTCGCCGACGCCTGGGAACGAAGCCCCGATATCGATGTCCCCACGCAGGTAGCTGAGAGCCCGGCGCTCCGTCCGCACGGTCTCGTCGTCCATGCTGATGCGGAGGAAGCGGGTCCCCTCGAGCTCGATGACCTTGTAGCTCGCCATCAGGCACGATCCGTCGGGCAGGACATGTGCGGAACGCTCATGGCAGCAGGCCGAGCTCGCGATAGGCCCGCTCGGCACCCGGATGGAGCGGCGCGCCCATAGCCATCGCGGAGAGCGCGTCTTCGCTGAGCTCGGGCAGCGTCGGATGCAGGCTGCGTACCTCGTCAAAATTTGCGAGCAGCTGTCTGGTCAGCAAATAGACGACGTCGTCAGCGAGATCGGCCCGCGTGGTCAGTACGGCATGGCTGCCGAAGCTCGGAACATCCTTCACTAGGCCGTAATATCTGCCGGGGATGTCGAGCATCAGCAGATAGGGCCGCTCGGCGACCATCCGCTCGATCACCGGTCCGGTAAGCGGCAGGAGCTGGGCGCCGCACTGCTGCCGTGCGGTGAGAAAGAGGCTGGAAGGGTGACCCAGAACCTCGAAGAACGCCGCGATCCGGCCGTCGCAGAGCGCGTCAGGCAGAGCACTGCTGCGCAGCTCGGATGGTCGACCGAGACCCTCCTGCCCGAGATCGAATGCCGCCACCACGGCTTCGTAGCTGCTGCGCGAGCCCGAGCCCGGATGACCGCCATTGACCGGCTTGCTCACGAGATCGCCGAACTGCTTGATGCCCAGCTGCCCGTCGATCACCAGAGTGGCGATCTCCGGGTGGAGCGGCATGACGGAACGCAAGGTGCCCAGGGAGCCCGCTGCCCATCTGCCGGTGCCGACCCGCGCCTCGTAGAGCACGTCGCCCTGCAGGATAGCGAATTCGAGCTGTTTGTCGTCGAGCATCCGGGCGTTGTAGAGCGAGCCGGCCGTCGCCTCGACCGAGCAGCGCAGCCCATGCTCCTCGCGATTCCGATTGACGATTCGGCAAAGACCGCGGCCGATTGGATAGTAGATACCGCCCGGCGAGCCGGTGCCGAAGGTCAAGAACAAATCGCTCGAAGCCGCGGATGGACCCTGAGCCATGAACATCAAGACGACAAGCGGGAGTCTCCGCAGCATCCGGACGGCGCGGTTGATTTGGCTAGAGAACACGGTCGTCCTCACGCATCACCGTGTCGTAGATCAGCTGGAAAGCACCCGCGTCGACACCGATCTCGCTGCGCAGCGGACGATCCAAGGCGAGGATCACGAACAACATCACACCGAGAAAAAATGACACGATGCCGCCGAGCAGGAGATGCGAGCGGAAACGCATGCGGAGCATCCAAAGCATCATCACGGTGATCACCGCACCAATCGCGAGGACATACCAGAGCACGCTTGGAATTCGGATGTCGACAGCCGCGAGGCGCTGATGACGTGCCGACGATAGCTCGCTCAGACTTCGAAAGACCTGGCCGTGCAGAATTTCGAGTGACCGATTGGGCGGACCGTGCTCGGCCAGTCGCCGCTGGATCAGCTCCAGTCGGTTCGAGCCGCCGTTGGTGATACGTCCCTCTCGATGGGCTGGGAAATCCTTGTGGATCACATAGAGCGTGTAGTCGCGGAGCAGGTACTCGAGCTCACTGCGTAGCGGCTCCGGATAGACCGCTAACCCGCGGTAGAGCGCCGCGATGCCAGCGGCCTCGACGTTGACCAGCTGTTTCACTCTTTCGGTATTCTGATAGGCAGCGACGGAGAGGAGGCCTAGCAACAGCGCATAAAACAGGCTGAAGCCGCCACTGGCATGGGTGACTAGCTCGTTGACGCGCGGCTCAGGCCGCAGCCAAGTCCAGAGGAACGGGCGGACAATAATCACGCCGACCCAGGTGGCCGCGACGAAGAACAAGGAGCAATAAAGCATTAGCTGCAGCGCCGAGAGGCTCTGCAGCCAGTCGATCAGCGATTCAAAGGTCATGCAGAGATTCGCTGTTTTCCATGGGGGTGCCTATTGCTCTGAACGTGGCTGCGGGGATGGCGGGCGGCGAACCCCAACAGGTCGACGCGAAGCCTTGGTCGGACGCGGGATTGCGGAATGTGCCCCTCGGCTGAGTCGTCAAAGTATTATAGGTGGCCCAGGCAGAATAGTCTGAAAAGTGCATGAAACAGCTCAGCGAACAGGCGGGTCAGCCCTCCGGTACGCCGCGATGACAGCGGTCGCTTAATCTGGTAGAGAACGGTCGCCTCACAACTCCGGGTCGGCGCTTTCGGCGCCGCACCGCCTTCGGTACAGCGGCCCATCACACGAGCCCAGCAATGCCCGATTTACGCACAGCGGCGCGTATCTTGCTTTTGCCGCGCTCATGCTCATCATCGTCGGCGGCTGCACCGGCCTCGATACGGCCCGAATTCCGCCCCTTGAAACCGCTGGCACGCAGTCCATCCCCGGAAAGGTCGTCTGGCATGACCTGCTGACTGAGGATCCCACGGCCGCGCGGCGGTTCTACGCCGGCCTGTTCGGCTGGACCTTCCGCGACGGGGGTCTCGGCCGCGGGCAGCGCTATACGGTCATCGAACACGAGGGCCGGGTCATCGGCGGACTCGTGGACGCCCGCCGCATCCAGCGCGATGTCAACGTGTCACGTTGGGTTCCGCTGCTGTCCTTTGCGGAAATGAACGCGGCCATGACCGCGGTACGCAGTGCCGGCGGCACCGTTCACCAGGCTCCTCTGGATATCCCGCAACGGGGCGGGTGGCCGTGGTCGCGGATCCGCAGGGTGCCGTGCTGACCTTGCTTGAGACCCGCGGCGGCGACCCGGCGGATCGCTTCGCCGAGCCCGGCGACTGGCACCGGGAACGCACGGTCGGTCCGGTTGCAGCGGACAACATCTCGCCTGCGGTCTGGGTGCTGGCGCGGGGCGTGAAATTCTCGAGCCATCACGATGCGCAGGTGGCGTTCCGGGACTCGATGCGCATCCTCTCCGCCACCTTTAGGCGACGCTCGCGCACGGGTGACATCATCGGTCCGGCGCACCGGGTGGACGTCATCACCGCGCTCAAGGCGATGACGATCTGGCCCGCCTTTCAACACTTCGAGGAGGACCGTCGCGCACAATCGGACATCGGGCGTCTCGAGGCGACCCTGAGCGGCCAGTCAGCAGGGGTCGACGAGGGTCTGCTGCACTGCGAGGAGCTGCCATTCCTTGGCAACCCGGTGGGTCAGTGTGGATCTTCCCCTCGTGGGACTAAATCACCGCGGGACCGAATAGCCCCGCGTGGGCGCACAGAGCTAATTTTCCACAGCCGTACGTTCTACGGCAGGCGCAGAAGACGTTCGCTGCGCCAAACCCTGACGACGCGCACTGCCTCCTGGTCCCTTCGGTAGACGATTCGAAATGGTGGGCGGATCAGTTCGCGCAGAAAGGGTTGCCCGAATTCCGGAACCATGCGCCCAGAATCGGGGTGGTCGGCAAGCACCTCGATCTGCTCCAGGATGTCGCGGACCAATCGCCGACCGACGTCCGGGATGCCCTGTTGAACATACCACTCCATCACCCCATGCAAGTCGTCCAACGCCGATTCGGCGAGGCGGATGCTGGTGGTGGCCATGCGGCTATGGCAACCCGAGTCTGTTTCGGGCCTCCGCGAGGGATACTTCGCGTCCCGCATCCAGATCCGCCAACCCCGCAACTACAGCCCGCATAAAGGCACGTTCCTCCTCTGCCAGTTCGTAGTCACTGATGGACTGAACGACCGCC
>SLSM01000250.1 GCA_007130445.1 Trueperaceae bacterium
GGGTTGTACTTCGTGGAAGCGGGCTACGAGGCTTGGGACCCCGCGCGTTCCGAGGCGCTCGCCGCCGACCTGGTGGTGTGACTGCGCGGGTGGTGTAACCGTGCGGATGGTGTGACCGCCCTGGTGGGGCCCAGGCCACGAGGTCGTGCGCGCGACGCGCGTATCATCGATCGCATGGACACGACCGAGACGAGGACCGGGGCCGCGCTCGCGGTGCGGCCGCTCGACATCGACGATCTCGCCAGCGTCACCGACCTCGAACGCGTGTACGCCGAGCGCAACGCCTGTGCCCGGGTCGCGGAGGTCGCTGCGATCCGCCACTACGCCAGAGGCGGGCACGCCTTCGTCGCGCAGCGCGCGGGCGAGACGTGTGGCGTCGTCCTGGCCCACACAGTGTGGGATGGTGCCCGGCCATCCGTGCGCGTGGTCCGCCTGATGGCGCGGGGTGACGCTCTCGAGGTCCTGGATCGACTCATGGGCGCCGTCGTCAAGTCCGCCTTCGACGCCGCCGTGTACGACCTCACGGTCGAACTCCCCGAATCCGACGCGGTTGGTCGGAGGGCGGTCGAAGCCAACGCCTTCGGCGTCGCGAGCGTCCTGCGCTTCGAGCGGGTGCTCGGCTCGCGGGCGGCGCAGGGAACGTGAGCACGCCAGCGGGTGCGCGCGTGTTGCTCGGTGTCCGGGGCATGGACACCGACGGTGCCCGGGCCAAGGTGACCGGCGCGTTGCGAGCGCTGCCGGGGGTGGGCGCCGTCGAGCCCGGTGGTGGGCAGCAGTTGCTGGTGCGCTACGATCCGAGCGAGCTCACCGTGATGGACATGATCCGCGCCGTCCGGAAGCTCGGCTTCCTCGCCGGTATGGCGTGACGTGGCGACGTACGTCGCCGTCGCCCACATCGAGATCGGGATGCCGTGGGTCCGCTCGCTCAAGGAGAAACGGGCCGTGGTCAAACCCATCGTCGAGGGCCTGAAGCGCCGCTACCAGCTCGCGGTCGCCCGTGTCGCTGGGCACGATGCCCACGCCTGGGAACGCCTCGCCATCGCGACGGTGGGTACCGACCCAGACGCGTTGCGAGGCACGCTGGCCGCTGCCGAGCGCTTCGTCGTCGGCGCCGGCGTCGAGGTGGCGTGGGCGCGTGTCGACGTCGAGCGTTGGGACGACGAGCGCGACGCATGAGCGTTGCCCCGTGCGGCGCCCCGTGCACCGGTCGGGGCGTCCGGTATGATTGACCGCGCAACGGAGGAGGACCGACGCATGGAACCACGCCGACCGACCGCGGTAGCCCGCCAGGACGCCACCGAACGCGCCGACGACACGGCCGCGCCCGTCGCGACCCCGCGGCGAAAGCCGGACCGTGTCCATGTGTCGGACGCCGCCGTGGCCACGATCGTGGGGCTCGCGGCGCACGAGGTGCCGGGCGTCGTCGGCATGGCGCCCGCCAGTCTGGGTGAGGGCCTGCGGCGCGTCCTCGGTCTGCAACAGGTCGACGAGGGTGTCGAGGTCACGCACGACGCAGAGGCCGGCACGTGCGAGGTGCACCTGCACGTGGTGGTCGCGTACGGGGTGAACATCCCCGCGGTCGCCGAGTCGGTCCGCGAGCGCGTCGAGTACGCTGCTGCCACGTACGCCGGCGTCAAGGCTGACCGGATCGTGGTGCACGTCGCCGGGGTCAGCCGTGGCTGAAGCCGACGTGAGCGAAGCGCGCCGGAGCGACCCGGCGACGCTCGCGCCCGACGATCTGGCCGCGGCGTTCCGCTACTCGACAGAGTTCCTGGGCGTCCACATCGAAGAGGTGAACGCCCTCAACGTCTACCCGGTCCCCGACGGCGACACCGGCACCAACATGCACTTGACCCTGCAGTCGGTGCGCCGGCAGCTCGACGACGAGTCGCCGACGAACATGGCCGGTGTCTGCCACGCGCTGTCGTACGGATCGCTGCTCGGCGCGCGCGGCAACTCCGGTGTGATCCTCTCGCAGGTGCTCAAGGGCTTCGCGGAGTCCGCCAAGTCGAAAGCGTCGCTCGACGCGGGCGCGTTGGCCGACGCGTTGCGGAGCGCCACCAACAGCGCGTACGCAGCCGTGATGAAGCCGGTCGAGGGGACGATCCTGACCGTGTGTCGGGCCTTGGCCGATGCGGCCGAGGCGAATGCGAAGCAGTCCGAGGGACCGCTCCCGCTGCTCCGAACCGTGCTCGAGGCCGGCCACGAGGCGCTCGCGAAGACGCCCGAGCAACTGCCCATCCTCAAGCAGGCTGGCGTCGTCGACGCCGGGGGCCTCGGGTTGCTGCGGATGTTCGAGGGCATCGTCGCCTGTTACGAGGGCCGTGATCTGCCGCCGCCGCCGACGATCACGAGGAGGGCGCAGCAGGACTTCGAAGAGGAGGCGTTCGGGTTCTGCACCGAGTTCCTGCTGTCGGACGTCACCGTCGACACGACCGAGATCCAGGAGGCCGTCGCCTCGTTCGGCGACTCGCTTCTCGTCGTGGGTGCTGAAGGCTTCGTCAAGGGCCACATCCACACCGAACAGCCCGAGCAACTGCTGGCCCTCGTCGGCCGTTACGGGAAGATGGTGCGCTCCAAGGTCGAGGACATGAGCGAGCAGCACTCCGAGATCTTGGCGGACGTCGACGCGGCCGAGGCCCAGCCCGTGCGGGCCGGGCTGGTCGCGGTGTCGAACGGGTACGGCGTGACGAAGGTCTTCCGCAGTCTCGGTGCGCGCGTCGTGGGCGGTGGCCAGACCGACAACCCCTCGGTGCAGGACATCGCCGACGCCGTGCGTTCGCTCGGCGCACCCGAGGTGGTGGTCATGCCGAACAACAAGAACATCATCATGGCGGCAGAGCGCGTGGCGGAGCTCGTACCGGAGAAGACGATACGGGTGCTGCCGACGCGGACGCTCGGCGCCGGGCTCGCCGCGGCCGTGCCGTTCGACGAGGAGCGGGGCATCGACGATCAGCTCGAGGCGATGGAGGAGGCCGCTGCATCGTCTCGGACGTTCGAGGTGACGATCGCGTCGCGCGACGCCGACATCGACGGCGTGGCGGTGTCGAGCGGCGACGCCATCGGCCTGGTCGATGGCAAGCTCGTGGTGCGCGCCGACGACCCGTCGTCGTGCCTGGTCGAGATGGTGCGCGAGCACGGGCAGGAGCACGACATCGCGACGCTGTTCTACAGCGCCGACGTCGGCCCGGAGGCCGCCAAGGCGGTCCTCGAGCGCCTCGAAGAGGCCGCGCCCGACCTCGAGGTCGAGCTGCAGCCGGGAGCCCCGGACCTGTATCCGTACCTGATGGCGCTGGAGTAGGCGTCGCGTCGTGCGCCCGCGTGAGGCGTGCGCGCGACGGTGATGAAGTTGGGTTGTGCCCACTGCCATCCGGCGCAGGCACGGCGCGGCCTATGCTGACCGTGATGGAGGTCCATATGTCGTCTTTCCGCATGCTCATCACTGCGGTCGTCCTCGCCGCGCTCCTGGCTGCGTGCAACGTGACGATCACGCCAACCCCGACGGGTCCAGGGTTCGACTACGAGGTGACCGGACAAGCGATCGTCGACTTCGACGGTCTGCCAACGGTCCAGCGCACCATCCCGCTCGCTGCAGGCGAGGAGGCATGGGTCGAGGTCACGTTCCCGTCGAGCCCCGCGGCCGATCTCATGTACGTCGAGATCGAGACGGCCGCGACGACGCCAGGCATGGAACTCGAGTGGTGGGACCTCGCTCAGACGTCACGCCAACTGGTGAGCTCCTCGTCGGCGCTCTTCGGACCGCCGTCGGCATCGGCTGCGTCGGTCGCTCAGACAGCGGCCATCGAGCGCTCGTCCATCGCCGTCGCCTGGCCGTGCCTCGGCCCGTGCATCGCCAGGCCGTACGCGTCGGGCGCCAAGGCGCTTCGTGTCTACAACGGAACCGGGTCGAGTCGGTCGGTGCAGATCTACGCCTACGGGTTGCGCTTCACCGATGAGCTCGAACCGAACGACTCGGCGAGCGCTGCTGCGGACGTGTTCGTCGAAGCGATCGACACCACGATTCAAGGAGCCATCGAGTTCTCGGGCGACAGCGATTACATCAGGATCGACTGCCCTTCGACGCAGCCGCTCGAGGGTCGGGTCGCGCTCCAGTTCACGGCTGCGAACTTCCAGGGTGACATCGTGTTGCGCACCTCCGCCGGTGACGTCAGCCCGGACGGTACGAGTGGGTTCCTCACCTGCCCGACGATGGTGCGCGTGTTCGCAACCGATGGTACGGCCGGTCCGTCGCTCGCGTCGCGCTACACCATCACCATCAAGTGAGGCGCCCCGTCTGACGATCGCCTCTCCCCGCTCGCGACCGACGCTCGCCCCGATGACGCCTCGATGAACGCCGCTCGACCCGGCGCTCATCGGGGCGCTCGTATGATGTGGTCATGGACGCTCTGCAGGTGACCCACATTCGTGCACGCGCCGCCGCCCTCGCCGCGACGCTGCTCGTGCTCGTGGCGAGCGGCTGTTCCGTCACCCCGTGGGTGCCACCGGTACCCGACGAGGTCGTGATCGCCTCGGGCGTGACGAACGACCCCGAGCCGGTCGGTGTGATCGACGTGCCACCAGGTGAGACCCGTTGGGTCGAGGTCACGTACCGATCGCTCACGCGCACGGCTCCGACACTGATGGTGTTCGAGGTCGAAGGTGGCCTCGAAGGCGGCGCGCGGATCGATGTCAGGGACGAGCGCGGCCGGTTCATCGTGGCCAGCCGGTCGTCGCAGCGGTACGGCAGGAACGTCGGCACCCTGGCTGCGACGGCAAGCGTCGGTCCGGCATCCTCGGATGGCACCGACCTCGCGCCAGCCGTGTCGCCCAGCGCGATCGTCGACGCCTGGACGTGCCTCGGGACGTGCGCCGCGGATCGCTACGTGGCGGGGACGTACTACGTCAGCGTGCACAACACCAGCACCGTGCCACAGAGGTACGACATCATCGCCTACGCTCGCGTCCCGTCCGACGGCAACGAACCGAACGACACGCCTGCGACCGCCACGGCGTACCAGCTGACGTTCGACGGCGACGGCCCGACCGGCGCGATCGAACGTCCCGGCGACGTCGACTACTTCAGGCTGACGTGCGCCGCGTCGTTCGCCGGCCTCAACGAGGGCATGCAGCTCGAGCTCGCGTCCACCTTCGCGGGCTCGCTGGTGCTCGACGCCGATGGTGGGACGTACCGAGTCGGCGAGGCGACATCGCCCGTGCCGTGTGGTTCGACCGTCGCCGTCCGGACGCAAGACGGCAGCGCCGGACCGGCTACAGCCTCCACGTACGCGCTCCTCGCGGACGCCGTCCCGCTCTACGCCATCGACGCACCGGCCCAGAGCAACCCGCAGACACCGACGGCGCTCGGTCGGCTGGTCCTGGCACCCGGCCAGACGCAGGTGGCCCGGCTCTCCTTCGGCTCGTCGCCGGCGCGGCTGCGTTTCGTCGAGGTCGTGGGGGTGTCGGGAGGCGCGGCCGACGGCCGTGTCCTGCTCGAGCTCCGTGACGCCTCCGGCTCGATCGGCTTCAGCACCAGCCGGCAGCGCTTCACGACCGGCCTCGACGTGCTCTCCAGCGCCGAGGGCGCCTCGCCGGGCGTCGAGTCCTCGGCGATCTCGGTGCTCTACCAGTGCCTGGGGCCGTGCGTCGCGACGCGATACAGGACCGGGACGGTGTTCGCCCGGGTCACGAACACCTCGTCGCAGACGCGATCGGTCGACCTGTACGCCTATGGCGCGCCGGAGACCGATCAGAACGAACCGAACGATCCGAGCAACCCCGCCACGGTCGTGTCCGTTGGTCCGGGGGGCGTGACGGTCACGGGCGCGATCGAGCGCATGGACGACGTCGACGTGTTCAGGCTCGTCTGCACGCCGAGTTTCGACTTCGCGACCGTCTTGGTGACGCTCGAGACGTCCTTCCCGGGATCGATGGTCGTTCGCCTGTCGGCCTGGAGTACGCCGAGGGCGCCCGGCCAAAGGCTCGAGGTGCCCTGCGGCGGCACGTTCCGCGTCGAGACGACCGACGGCAGCGCGGGACCGTCTGCGTCGTCGTGGTACTCGATTCGCGCAGAGTGAGCTGCTCCGTGCGGCGCCGAGACGCCGCCGTCAGGCCGGCCGCCGTGTGTGGGCCCGCCACTGGGTCGTGGCGTGCCCTCGCGGTCGGCATCGGACTCGCTGTGTTCGTCACGACCAGCGCGTTGGCCTCCTCGAGCCTGTGCTCGATCGAGTCCGTGGCCGTTCGCAGCGATGCGTCGGTGGGCCCCGTTGCCCTGCGGGCGGTCGCGAACGCCGTACGGACGTTGGAGCCGTCGCTGCCTCGCACGCGCCGGCTCAGCAGCGCCGTGGACCCCGACGACGCCGTCCAGCGCGACGTTCGGTACCTGGTCGAGCGAGGCCTGCTGCCGTCGTGGTTCGATCCCACCGCGTTCGACGAGGCGTCGTGGCAGGTCCTGGTCGCGGCGCTCCTCGCCGGGTACGGCCTGCCGCCGGTGACGGTCGAGGAGCAGCTCACGCTGGAGACCCTCGAAGCCGACCTGGACGCCGTAGTGTCGCGCATCCTCGCCGTCATCCGGCCCGTCGTGCTGCTGGCGTGGGACCCCGACGACGACGATCGGATCGCCTTCGTCGGCTTGGTGCTCAACTGGTCGCCGTACCCACGACTGGTGGTGATGCGCCCGCCGGACGGGTGGGCGATGAGCGACGGCGCGCGCGAGCTCGCGGGGCGCGTCACGCTGTGCGGCGCATCGATACGGGACTGGGTGAGCGCCCCGGCACCGGTGGCGCGAGCGCTGTTCGTGCAACACGCCGACGACGCCCCCATGTACCTCGTCGGCAGCGATCCCGATCGCGACGGTTGGCCGTACCGCGTGCCCGCCGGGGAGGAGATCGCGGTCTTCGCGTTCGACCACCCGGAGGTCGCCGATCTCGAGCGCTTCAGCGCCGTGTTCGCCGCCGAGCCGCTGGGCATCATGCACGTCGTGCGGCTGTTGCCACAGGTTCGCACGAACCTGTCGCCCATGGGGTTCGTCCGGGCGATGCAGACGCCGCCGAGACGCAACTGACGTCGAGGGGGCGACCGACCGGGACGGTGAAGCGGTGTCGCGCCGTGATGGCAGCGCCGTCGGTCAGCGCGCCGCCAGCGCCGCCGCGATGGCGTCGGCCATCGCCTCGACCCGCGAGCGGGCGTCAGCCCCGGCAGCCGTGAAGTCGGCGGCGTCGACGCTGGGCATCAGGCTGCGGCTCGCGTTCACGACGGCCCCGAGGCCGTCGCGATCGAACGCCTGCGACACGTCGGCGGCGCTGCCGCCTTGGGCGCCGTAGCCCGGAACCAGGAGCAGGACGTCGGGCATCCGCTCGCGGAGGGTGGCGAGGCGCGGGCCGCGGGTGGCGCCGACGACCGCGCCGATGGCGCCGTAGCGGCCGTGCTCGCTCGCGAGCGTCTGCAGGTGGTCGGCGACGTGCTCGTGCATGAGTCGGCCGGCGTCGGTGCGCTGGTCTTGCCAGGCGGCGGCGCCGGGGTTGGACGTGGCGACGAGCGTGTACACCCCACGACCGTGTGATCGGGCGGCGGACACGAACGGTTCGAGCGTGTCGGGGCCCAGGTAGGGCGAGACCGTCAGCGCGTCCGCCGACCACACGCCGTCGCCGAGGTACGCACGGGCGTACGCCTCGGCGGTGCTGCCGATGTCGCCGCGCTTCGCGTCGAGGATCACGGGCACCTCGAGCGAGCGGGCGTCGGCGATCACCTGCGCGAGGGCGATCACGCCCGGGATACCGAGCGCCTCGAAGAACGCCGACTGCGGCTTGACGCAGGCGAGGCGCTGATGGCTGGCCTCGAGCACGCTGCGATACAGCGCGACCACGCCCTTGGCGACGCCGGCCGGGTCGCCGGCCACCCGGTCGGGGTGCGTCAGGGGGTGGTCGGCCGGGCGCGGGTCGATGCCGAGGCACACCGCCGAACCGATCGCGCGCATCCGTGCATGCAGGTGTGCACCGAAGGTCGGGAACGGCGTCGGATCGCCCGTCGCGCTCACCGATACGCGCTCAGGCGGCCGCTGCACGGCCGTGGCAGTGCTTGTACTTCTTGCCGGAGCCGCAGGGGCAGGGGTCGTTGCGGCCGACCTTGTCCTCGCTGGTGATCGGCTTGGTGGGACCGTCGCCGGCGCCGAGCGTGGGCGGTCGGTTCTGCTCGAAGCGCAGACCGGAACGCGCCTCGCGTCGCTCGAGCCGCGAGCCCGTCTGGACCTGCACGCGGAAGAGCAGCTTGGCGACGTTCAGCTTGATGTTGGCCGTCATCTCCTCGAAGAGGTTGAAGCCCTCGAAGGCGTACTCCTGCAGGGGGTTGCGCTGGCCGTAGCCGCGCAGGCCGATGCCCTGGCGAAGCACGTCCATGTTGTGCAGGTGCTCCTTCCAGTGCTGGTCGACGACCTGCAGGACGATGAAGCGCTCGAGTTCGCGCAGGAGATCGGCTCCGAGCTCGGTCTCGCGCGCCTCGTACGCGGCGTCCAGGCGCGGCAGGACCATCTCGGTCGCCTCGTCGGGGTCGTTGGCCTCGCGCAGCGTCTCGAAGTCGAAGTCCTCGAGCTGCGGCACGGCCTCGAGCACGGCCGTTCGCAGCGCACCCATGTCGCGCTCCTCGGGTTCGAGCTCGGGGTTGAGGTAGCGCTGCACCTGCGAGTCGACGTAGTCCGCGATCATGTCGCGCACCGACTCGCTGATGTCGCGACCGAGCAGCACGTCGCGGCGCTGGGCGTAGACCACCTCGCGCTGCTTGCTCATGACGTTGTCGTACTCGAGCAGTTGCTTGCGGATCCCGAAGTTCCGGTCCTCGACGCGCTTCTGGGCGCGCTCGATGGCACCGGTGACCATCTTCGCCTCGATGGGCTGCTCGTCGTCCATGCCGAGCCGGTCCATCATCCCGAGCACGCGCTCGCTGGCGAACAGGCGCATGAGGTCGTCCTCGAACGAGACGTAGAAGCGGCTGGAACCGGGATCGCCCTGGCGGCCGGCGCGGCCGCGCAACTGGTTGTCGATGCGCCGCGACTCGTGGCGCTCGGTGCCGATGATGTGGAGGCCGCCGACCGACACGACCTTCTCGTGGTCGCGCTCGGCCTGGTCGCGGAGCGCGACGATCCGCTCGAGGACGCCGCTCGGGAGCCCCTCGAGCCGGCGAGCGACGTCGCGCGCCTCGTCCTCGCGATGCAGCATGATCGCCTTGATGAAGAGCTCCGTGGTGGAGTCGTAGCGCTCGAAGCCCTCGCGCACCAGGAGCTGGCGCGCCAGCGCCTCGGGGTTGCCGCCGAGCACGATGTCGGTGCCGCGGCCGGCCATGTTGGTCGAGATCGTGACGGCGGCGACGCTGCCCGCCTGGGCCACGATCTCCGCCTCGCGGCCGTGGTACTTCGCGTTGAGGACCTCGTGCTTGATCCCCTTGCGCATCAGCATCTTCGACAGCAGTTCCGAGGCCTCGATCGTGACCGTGCCGACGAGCACCGGCTGACCGCGCTTGTGGACCTCGACGATCTCGTCGACGACGGCCCGGTACTTGCCCTCGATGGTCCTGAAGACCACGTCCTCGCCGTCCTCACGAATGACCGGCTTGTTCGTCGGGATGGTCAGGACGTCGGTGCGGTAGATCTCCTGGAACTCCTTCTCCTCGGTCTTGGCCGTGCCGGTCATGCCGCCGATCTTGTCGTAGAGCTTGAAGAAGTTCTGGTACGTGATGGTCGCGAGCGTCTGGTTCTCACGCTCGATCTTCACGCCCTCCTTCGACTCGATCGCCTGGTGGAGCCCCTCGCCGAAGCGGCGACCGGGCATGAGGCGGCCGGTGAACTCGTCGACGATCACGATCTGTCCCGCCTCGTCTCGGACGTACTGCTTGTCGACGTGGTAGTGCTCCTTGGCGCGGAGCGCTTGGCGCAGCATGTGACCGAGCTCCATGTTGGCCGGGCTGAAGATGTCCTCCACGCCGAGCGACTTCTCGGCCTTGGCGATGCCCTGCTCGGTGAGGTGGATGTCCTTCGACTTCTCGTCGGTGGTGTAATCGCCGGTCGGTGGTGCCTTGTCTTCGCCGGCCTGGCCGCGCTCGAGCTGGCGCGCGAGGCGCGACATCACCTGGTACTTGTCGCCGGCGATGTCTGCGGGACCCGAGATGATCAGCGGCGTGCGCGCTTCGTCGACCAGGATCGAGTCGACCTCGTCGATGATGGCGAAGTGGAGCGGCGTCTCTTCGCGCAGCACCAGCTGGTCGGGGCGGAACGCCATGTTGTCGCGCAGGTAGTCGAAGCCGAGCTCGCTGTTCGTCATGTACGTGATGTCGGCCCGGTACGCGGCCCGCCGCGCCGTGCCGTCCATGCCGTGCTCGATGGTGGCGACGCTGAGGCCGAGACCGCGGTAGATCGGGCCCATCCACTCTGCGCCCGTCCGCGCGAGGTAGTCGTTCGTCGTGACCAGGTGCGTCCCCTTGCCGGTGATGGCGTTGAGGGCGAGCGCGAGCGGTGCGACGAGCGTCTTGCCCTCGCCGGTCTTCATCTCGGCGATGTTGCCGAAGTGCAGCGCGGCGCCACCGATCAACTGGACGTCGTAGTGGCGCAGGCCGAGGAAGCGCTTGCCGGCCTCGCGCGTGAGCGCGAAGCTCTCGGGCAGGAGATCGTCGAGCGACTCGCCACCCTCGAGGTGACGACGCCGCAACGCCGCGAACGCCTCCGCGAGGTCCGGGAGCGCCTCGTATTCGTCCTCGAGGGCTTTGACACGGGAGACCACCCCGCTCTCGAGACGCTTCACTTCGCGATCGTTCTGGTCGAAGAGCTTCTGGATGAATCCGAACATGGGTGGGGACCCCTTCGTGGGCGACTGGCCTCGCGCCGGCGGGGCGACGAAGCGCCTCCGGGCCGGCATCGCGGCAGTCTAGCACGCGTCTCGCGCTCGCCGGAGCCGCCCCGGCACGTGCCCACCGCGGTGTCAGACGCGTACGACGCTGAGCGCGTTGCTGCCGTAGCGCCTCGTGTCGATCCGGGCCGCCTCGCCGTCGATCTGGAGCGTCGGGGTGTGGCCGGTCGGGTGCTGGAACACGTAGCGACCGCCGGGTCGCGCCACGCCGAGGTCGAGGACGGCCTGGAACGTCGCGACCAGATCGAGCTCGAAGGGCGGGTCGACGAACGCGACGTCGACGTTGCTTACGAACTCCGCGGCCACCTTCAGGGCGTCGCCGTGCACGATGCGGACGTCGACGCCGCACGTGCGCGCGTTCTCGCGCAGGATGCGGACTGCGGCCGCGGAGCGCTCGACCAAGGTGACCTGCCAACCGCGCGAAGCGGCCTCGAGGCCGACGGCGCCCGAGCCCGCGTACAAGTCGAGGAACGCGCCGCGGGGCTCGAACGCCAACGCATCGAACAGCGCCTCGCGCAGGCGCGCGGGCGAGGGCCGCGTACCGCTCGCGGGGACGCGCAGCGTCCGTCCCTTGGCACTGCCCTGGATGATGCGAGGGGCCGCCATGGGCACCAGCCTACGCCGCACGGGGCGCACGCGGTCGAGGGCGAGGTATCGTGGTGCACCGTGGTGAGGTCCCTACAACCCGCCGAACTCACGTGGTTCATGGCGCGCTCGATCGCGTTCATCGGCCACGTCGATCCGCACGGCGTGGCCCAGCGCGTGGCGCCCCTGGTGCGCGACACGCGCCGCGACTCCGCGAGCAGCTTCATCTGGCAGACCGACGAGGGGGCTCCCAAGGCCGGCGTGGTGGCGCTGGCGCCGGATCCGGACGACGACGATCGCACGCTGCGCATGGCCCAGCCGTGGTTCGAGGGCGATCCCGACGACCTGGCGAGGCTGGTCGCGGCGCTGTGCGAGCGCTTCGAGCACGAGGCCGTCGTCGTCGACCTGGTCGGTGTGCCGGTGCACCGTGTCGAGCAGGTGGCCGCGGCGCTGTCGGGCGAAGGGTTCGACCTCGACGTCGTCACCACGCTCCGCTTCGAGCTCTCCGACGTACCGCCGCTCGGTCGCCCGTTGACGCTCGAAGCGTGGCGGCCGGGGATCGACGCCGCAGCGCGCGAGCTGGTGAGCCGGTCGGAGGGGTGGTCGCTCTCGGACGCGCGCTGGGCCTGGTGCAAGCGGGCGTACGGTCCGTTCCGCCCGGACTTGTGGTTCGTGGCGAGCGAGGCCCCCGATCGTCCCGCGCTGGGGTACGCCCTATGCGGTGCGCGAGCCGTCGGCGTCGAGGCCACCATCGGCTTGATCGCCGCGGGGGTGGCGCCCGAGCATCGCACGTCGACGGAGATGCTCAAGCGCTTGGTGCTGACGCTGTTGCACGAGTTGGCCGGTGCCCACCCCCTCGGTCGGCTCGAGACCACGCTGTCGGGGCGAGATCCGAAGCTGATCGAGATCATGCGCTCGCTCGGCTTCGAGGCCGAATCGCCGCGTGCGCAGGTGCGCCGGCTCCCGTCCTGAGACGACGGTGCCACGCCGTTTCGCGGCGCGCTCTGCTATCCTCACGGCATGAACCTGCTGATCCGTTGGGCCCTGAACGCGCTCGCCCTGTGGCTGACGGTGCAGATCGGCGTCGGCGTGTCGATGGCACAGCCCGGCTTGGGGCCGCTGCTCATCGCCGCCTTGGTGGTCGGCCTGGTCAACGCCGTGGTGCGGCCGGTGATGGTCATCCTCACGCTGCCCGTCACCATCGTGACCTTCGGTCTGTTCCTCCTGGTGGTGAACGGCCTCGCCCTGGCGCTGGCGTCGGTGCTGTCGCCGCTGCAGGTCGCCGGCTTCTGGGGCGCGGTGTTCGGCGCACTCGTCCTGTCGGTCATCTCGGCGATCCTCAGCCGCCTGTTCCGAGACACCGCTCGCCGCTGACGCTGGCGGCTGCGCGGCGACCACCGTGCCGTGGCGACCGTGCCGTGGCGACCGTGCCGCGCCTGCGTCTGCGCGATCGCGCAGGGTGCGGCCAGGGTCAGCGCGTTCTCGGTAGGTAGGCCTCCCATGCCGGATCGACGTCGGGCAGGATGCCGTAGGCGGCCGTGAACATGAACACCGGCGCGAGCGGCGCGCGGCGCAGCGCCATGCGCGCCTCTTCCGGCGTGCGGTCGCGCTTGCGCGCGTTGCAGGCGCGGCAACACGCCACCACGTTCTCCCAGCTGGTGGGACCGCCGCGCGAGCGCGGAACGACGTGGTCGAGCGTCAGGTCGTGTGCGCGTTCGCCGCAGTACTGGCAACGCTGGTCGTCGCGGCGGAACACGTTGCGCCGGTTGAACGCGACGCGCTGCCGGTGCGGTCTGCGGACGTAGCGCTTGAGGCGGACCACGCTCGGGACGGGGAAGAGCGTGCTCGGCGTGCGGAGCACGTGCCGCGAATCCTCGACGCGCTCGACGACGTCGTGCATGAGCAGGTTCACGGCGCGTTTGACCGAGCAGACGTGCAGCGGCTCGAAGCTCGCGTTGAGGATGAGGACGCGGGCTGCCGTGAGATCCGTCAGCGCCGTCGGGGCGCTGCTTGCATCGGGATCGGGAGCGAACACGGCGGCGTAGACCGCGTCGTCGCCGACGCGATCGCTTCGCGCTCCAGGCTGCGCTGGGGCCGGCATCGACCTGTCCCGGTCGGTCTTGGCCGCGACCACCTCCGTCCGGCGCAGGATACCGCAGCCGCCGCGCCGCGAGCGCCGTGACGGCGCGCGCTCAGGTGGCGGCGCGGGCCAGGGCCACGAGCCGTTCGATCAGGTCGTCGTACGCGATGCCGGCGGCTGCCCAGAGCCGCGGGTACATCGACGTCGCGGTGAAGCCGGGCATGGTGTTGATCTCATTCACCAGGAGGCGATCCTCCGCAGCGTCGTAGAAGAGGTCGACGCGGGCGAGCCCCACGGCATCGATCGCTTCGAACGCGGCCCGGGCGAGGCGGGTGGCTCGTTCGGCGACCGCTGCGCCGACGGGCGCCGGGATGAGGAGCTGTGCGGCGCCCGGCGTGTATTTCGCGTGGTAGTCGTAGAATACCCCGTCGTAGCGGATCTCGCCGACCGGTGAGACCTGCGGGTCGCCGTTCCCGAGGATCGCGACCTCGAGTTCCCGCACCTCAGGTACCGCGGCCTCGACGATCACGCGCCGGTCGTAGCGGAAGGCGTCGTCGAGCGCAGCGCGCAGCGCGGACTCGTTCGCGGCCTTGTGGATGCCGACGGACGAGCCGAGGTTGGCGGGCTTCACGAAGAGCGGGAGACCCAGGGTGGCCAGCGAGGCGACCACGGCGTCCGGGGCTGGGTGATAGCGCCCCCACGTCACCCCGCGGTAGGCGACCTGCGGGAGGCCATTGGATGCGAAGACCGCCTTCATGCTGAGCTTGTCCATTCCGACCGCGCTGGCATGGACACCAGACCCGACGTGCGTAATGCCGAGCATGCGAAGCCACCCCTGGACGCTGCCGTCCTCACCGTACGGCCCGTGCAGGAGCGGGAACACGACGTCATCGGGCGCGAGCACGAGGCTGGCGAGATCGCGCTCGTCGGCGCCACTCGGCGGATCGCCGGTACCGCCCAACAGCGCGTGGCTGGCTCGATCCGACAGCAGCGTGCCGCGCCGGGTGATCACCACCGGTCGCACGGGGCGCCGGTCGCCGATGGCGCCGATGACCGCTCTCGCCGAGGCGAGCGACACCTCGTGCTCGTCGGACATCCCACCGCAGAGCACGACGAGCGTGCCGGCGCCGGCTTCGGGTACGTGCCGTATCTGCTGCATCATCCCTATTTTACACATGGTGAGTCACAGGCGCAGCGGACCGCCACGATCGATTGCCCGTAAGCTGGGCGTCACGGGGCGACCGCCCCCCGGAGGTCGACGATGCCGCACGGAGCGCGCCAGCTACGCATCACCATCACCCTCGTCACGGCCCTCGTCGTCCTCGGCGCCTGCATCCCCGGTGCGGACGGTGCGTTGGGCCCACCGACGTTCCGGTTCCAGAGCGAGGGGAGCGGCTTCGTCCGGCTCGACCTCGCCTCCGTCACCGCACCGAGCGCGACGTTCCGCGTGGTGCTCGACGCCGTGAACCCGAACCCCGTGCCGATCAGACTGGCCCTCCTGGAGGGCGACCTGATCGTGGCGTCGGTCCCGAGCGGGCGTGTGCGCTTCGTCGATGGCATCGACCTACCGGCACGAGGGCAGGGCCGGCTCGCGCTCGACGTGACGATCGCGGCCGACGCCCTGCCGGCTTTGCGTGGCGCCTTCGCCGACGCGCTGCTCGGTCGCCCAGTGGCCTACCGGCTCGACGCGGAAGTGGGCATCGACGTCATCGGCGTCGTACAGCGCTTCCCCCGGACCACCGTCGTCGCCGGCGAGGTGCGCTCCGGGCTGACCCTCGCAGCACCGACCGTCCGCTACGACGCCGCCGCGAGCGGTGTGCGCTCGGTCGCGTTCGATCGCGTGGTCTTCGATCTCGCGTTCCACGTCGAGAACACGGGAGCCGTCGGGATGCTGGTGAGCGCACCGGACGTGCGCGTCGCGTTCGGTGGGCGCACCGTCGCGACCGTCCAGATCCTGCCGACGCCACTGCCCGCCGGAGGCAGCGCCCGTGTCGTCCAGGAACTCGTCATCAACCCCACGCAACTCGGCGCGGCCATCGTCGCCGACCTGACGCGACTCGCCGCGGGACAGGCGGCGTCGCTGCGCATCACCCTCAGCGGTGCGTGGGACCTCGAGGTGCCCGGGGTCGTGTCACGTCGCATCGAGGCGACGCAACTGTTGGACGTGCCGATCGAGTGAGGACTCACGCGTGACCCGTCACGCATGAGCGACTCAATCCGCCAGGGTTCGCTCGATGACCGTCTGGACGTCGACGTCGCGAGCGTCGACACTGCCCACGAGCAGTCCGTCGCGCAGGAACACGATGCGCTGGGCCTCCATCGCCGCTCGGGCGTCGTGGGTGACCATCACGACGGTCCAACCGAGCTCAGCGACGCCGTGCGACAGCAGTCTCAAGACCTCGCGGCCGGTACGGCTGTCGAGGTTGCCGGTCGGTTCGTCGGCCAGCACCATGACAGGGTCGTTGATCAGCGCCCGCGCAAGCGCGACGCGTTGGCGCTGACCGCCCGAGAGCTGGTCGGGGCGATGGCCGAGCCGATCGTCGATGCCGAGGATGTCGGCGAGCCGAAGCAGGCGTTCACGGCCGGCCACCCCGTCGCCGACCATGTCGGCGGGCAGCAGCACGTTCTCGGCCGCGGTCAGGTTCGGGATGAGCTCGAA
>SLSM01000335.1 GCA_007130445.1 Trueperaceae bacterium
GACGCCGAGGTCGACCGGGACGCCCGAGCGGCAGCCCCCGGGGTCGACGTCGAGGCGGACGACCTCGAAGAGGACCTCCTGGTCGCGGGTGACGACGCTCCGGACGCACCGGAAGACGACGCGAGCGACGACGTCACGACCGCAGCCGCCGGCGCGGCGGGCGGCGAGCCCGGGCTTCCCGACCTGTTCGGCACCGGGCCCGCACGGCGGTCCCATGGTGACGAGCCGCCCGCGCTCTTCTCGGACGACTCCTATGTGTCCGGCGCGCCCACGGCGCGTTCGTCGGGACCCGAACTCGGCGACGAAGAGGTGGACGCGCCCACCTGGGCGCGCAGCGCCGGCCTGGGGGCCGTACCCAGCATCGACGAGCCGACCGTCGCCGACTCGGACGACGGCGACGACGTACCGGTCGACCTGTCCGTGTCGCTCGACGACGCGCATCTGAGCACGGACGAGCTCGACGACGTGGCCGTCGATGTCGGCGTGACCGATATCGCGAGTGCACCGCCGATCGCGGCGCCGTCCCTGCACGATGGCCAGGCCACCATCGGTCGCGACGTCCCGCTCCTGCGCCACCGGCACGTGTGGCGCCGTCAGGTCGACCTGACGGCGCTGGTCGCCGCGCAGGCCGACCTCGCCGCCGATCTCGGCCGCGACGACCCCGTGCCGATCGGAGCGTTCCTGCTCCGTGCCGGTCAGAAGGCGGTCGCGGCGCGCGGTGGGTCGGTGGCACTCGCGTCGATCGACGCGAACGACGTGCGGCGAGCGCGCGTGTCCGAGACCGCCGACTTCGCCTCCACCGTGGCGGCGCTCGAGCGGGCGATCGCCGCTGGCGAATCCGACGAGTCCGGGTCCGTCGACCTCGTGGTCGCGGATCTGTCGGAGCTCGGCATCGACGATGCCGTGCTGCAACTCGATGCTCCGGTGCTGATGCTGGGCCGGATGTTGATCGACAACCAGAGCGGTGGTAGGCGCGCCTACCTGACCATGTCGGGGGAGGGCGCGGACGGAGGCGACGCCGCCCAGCTCTTGGCGCGCGTCGCGGAGCTGCTCGAGTCGCCGGTGCGGATCGTCGTCTAGCCGCCCTGGCCGGTGCGTTCCACGGTTGGCGTCGGGAGCGGGGGCGACGCGCGCTGCGCGTCGCCCCCGCGATCCGTGTCGAGCGGCAGCAGGAGCCACAGCGCGAGGTAGCCGAGCGCTGTGATGCCGAGCGACGGCACGAAGCTCACGACCCACAACACGCGCACCACACGCACGTCGGTGCCGACGAAGCGGGCGATGCCTGCGGCGACGCCGCCGAGGACGCGCCCCCCGCCACGCGGTCGCGCCAGCGGCCGGCCGCCCTGGGGGCGGCGAGCACGACGTTGCTCGTGACGCAGCGTGTCGGCACCCTCGTTCGGTTCGTGGCGCATGACCCCTCCTCGTTCGATCGCATCGTACGCGACGTGCACGTCGCTCGCCTGGGCGCAGGCCACGGTCCTCGCGCCGGGGCGCGGTAGGGTACGCCATGCCGAGCCGACGCGTGATCGTGGCGCTCTCCGGTGGCAGCGGGATCCCCTACGCGGTCGACCTGCTCACCGCCCTCCGTGACCTCGGGAGCGCGTCAGCGCCGCTCGAGGCTCACCTGATCGTGACGAACGGCGCCAAACAGGTCATCCCGACCGAGAGCGACCTGGGGCTCAGGGACATCGAAGCCCTCGCCGACGTCGTCTACAAGGACGCCGATCTCGGGGCAGCCATCGCATCGGGCAGCTTCCGTGCCCACGCGATGGTGATCGTGCCGTGCTCCGCCGGCACCCTGGCGAAGGTCGCGACCGGGTTCACCGACAACCTGGTGAGCAGGGCCGCGCACGTGACCTTGAAGGAGCGCCGTCCGCTCGTGCTGGTCGTGCGCGAGGCACCGTACTCGCGGCCGATGCTGCACAACATGCTGAGCGCATTCGACGCCGGCGCCGTGATCATGCCGGCCTCGCCCGGCTTCTACCACCGCCCCGGGGACGTCGCCACGTTGCTGCGCGGCGTGACCGCCAGGGTCCTCGACCTGTTGGGGCTCGACAACGACCACGCGCCCCGGTGGAAGGACGACTGAGGTGGAGGTCGAACGCCTCGCGGCGCTGATCCCGGCCGCTGGCGGCGGCGTTCGGCTCGGCCGCGGGGCCAAGGCGTTCGTGTCGCTCGCGGGCCGGCCGCTGCTGGCGTGGTCGGTCGCGGCGCTCGAGGCGTTCGTCGCCGAGGTCGTCGTCGCCGTCCCCGCGGCCGACGTCGAGCGCACCGCAGCGCTCGTTCCGAGCGCCCGCGTCGTGGCCGGTGCCGACACGCGCCAGGCGACCGTCGAGCGCCTGCTGCTGGCCACCGAGCGGCCCTTGGTGCTCGTGCACGACGCGGCTCGACCGTTCATCGACGCCGCCACGATCAGCGCGGTCGTGGCCGCGCTGGGGACCGCCCGTGCGCTCAGCGTCGTGATGCACGTGGCCGACAGCCTCATCGACGCTGACGACGGGAGCAGCGTCGACCGCTCGCGCCTGCGAGCGGTGCAGACGCCGCAGGCCTTCGAACGCGCGCTGCTGCTCGAGGCCCACGCGGCCGCCCGCGCCGACGGCGTCACCGCGACCGACGACGCGGCGCTGGTTCGACGCCTCGGGGTCGACGTCGCGCTGGTCGAGGGCGGAGCGCATCTCATGAAGATCACGACCCCGTCGGACCTGCGACTCGCCGAGGCCTACGCACGCAGCCTCCTCGCGGTGGCGCCGTGATCGACACGGGCGGGGACCGGGGACAGGGCGTGGGTGTGGCCGCGCCCGCCCCGGCGAAGGTCAACCTCTCGTTGACGGTGCTGGCGCGCCGCCCCGACGGCTACCACGAGCTCGACGGCGTCATGGCCCGCCTGACGCTGTGCGACGAGGTGGCCTGTCGTGAACGCGTCGAGGCGCTGGTGGGCGCCGGCGGTGGTGCCGATGCGTCCCAGGGCGAGCAGGTCGGCGACACGCTCGAACGCGGCGCGGACGGTGGCGACCCGTGGCTCGATGCGCAGCCCATGAGCGTGGACGCCAGCAACCTGGTGCTGCGAGCGGCGCAGGCGTACCGCATCGCCGCGGAGGCCGCTGGCGTGCGCGTCCCCGCGCTGCGCTGGCGCCTGACCAAGCGCGTGCCCATCGCAGCAGGACTGGGGGGCGGCTCGAGCGACGCGGCCACCGCCTTGGGTATCCTGGCCGCGCGCTACCCGGCCGGCCTCGACCTGGCGGCGCTGGCGGCGGGACTCGGCAGCGACGTTCCGTTCTTCGTACAGACCGCCCCGGCCGCGCGCGCGCGCGGCCGGGGCGAGAGGCTCGTGGCGGTGGACGTGCCCCCGCAGCCCCTGGTGCTCGTCAACCCGGGCGTCGCCGTCAGCGCAGCCGACGCGTACGGCTGGTGGTCCCCGCGACGCTCGCGGGTCGGCGCCACCGCGCCCTGGTGGCACGGCCCCCCGATCGTGAACGACCTCGAGGCGGGCGTGGCCGAGCGGGTGCCGGTGGTCGGCGCGCTGCTCGAGCGCATGCGGCTGTTGCACGACGGGCCCGTGGCGATGAGCGGTTCGGGCGCGACGTGCTTCGCGCTGACGCGCGACGCACGCTCGGCGGCTGCGCTGGTCGAGCGCCTCCGGTCACACCTGTCCGAGGGCACGTGGATCGCGGCGACCGCCCTGGCGCAGCGCTCGTGACGCCGCCCGGCGTCGCCCACCACGCACGACGCCCGACCCGTCCGCGCGTGGGGCCTCAGTCCGGCAGCGTGGTGGGCGCCTCGCGCACCGCGACGGGGGCGTTGCGCTCGGCGCTCTCGTAGGCGGCCATGATCAGCCGCACCGCCTCGAGGCCGTCCTCGCCGCTGCACAGCACCGCGCGCTCGCCGGCGACGGCGCTCAGGAACGCGCGCACGTGCCGGGCGTGCGGCGCGTCGCCGGCGAAGCGGTGCTCGCTCACGTCGGTGTCGCCCCACGTGGTGCCGGGCGAGGCGCGGAAGGCGTGGCGCAGCACGGGCGTACCCGTGCGGTTCGTGTACTCGAGGGCGCCCTGCGTGCCGTAGATCCAGAAGCCCTCCTCCCAGCCGGTCGCGGTCCACGCGACCTCGACCGTGCCGATGGCGCCGATCGCGAAACGCAGGGAGACGTGGGCCGTGTCCTCGAGCTCGACCGCGAACTTGCGCCTCGCGGTTCGGGCGTAGACCTCGTCGACGTCGCCGCCGATGTAGCGCGCCAGGTCCATCAGATGGCAGCCGTTGTCGAGCAGCGTGCCGCCACCGGAGCTGGCCCGCGTCGCGAAGGACGGGCGCACCTCGCTCGCGCCCGCCCAGTCGTGCGCTTGCCGCAAACGCACGTGGGTGATCTCGCCGAGATCGCCGCGCTCGAGGATGCGCTGCGCCAACGCCACGGCGCCGTGTGAGCGGAGCTGGTGGTTGACCATCAGCACCACCCCGGCGGCGCGGCAGGCGTCGATCATCGTGCGTCCCTGGTCGAGGTCGAGGGCCAACGGCTTCTCGCA
>SLSM01000089.1 GCA_007130445.1 Trueperaceae bacterium
ACGGGCGGGGCGCTCGAGCTCGGTGCCGCGCTCGACGCCGTCGCGCCGATGCTGCGCGGTCCGCTGCCGCGTGCGGACGCCGACGACGCGCTCGAGGCCCGCCTGGACGAGGCGGCGCGCCTCGTCGAGCGCGTCGCGGCGGCGCACCCCACGTCGCCTGCCTCGGACGAGCTGCGCGGCTGGTTCGGCACGCTTCGCCGCGCGCTGCGCGAGCACGCCCGTGATGCCGGCCGCGACGACGCGGCCCGCGGCGCCCTCGCCGAGCGGCTGCGCTCGCTCGCGTCGGCGGCGCGCGCGTTGGCGTACGGGATGGACTTCGGCTTCCTCGTCGACGAGGAGCGAGCGCTGCTGTCGATCGGGTACGACGTCTCGGAGCACCGACTCGACGAGAGCTGCTACGACCTGCTCGCCTCCGAGGCGCGGCTCGCGAGCCTGTTCGCGATCGCGAAGGGGGACGTCGAGACGCGGCACTGGTTCCGGCTCGGGCGGACCGCGCGCCCGGTTGGGACCGGTTCGGTGTTGTGGTCGTGGACGGGATCGATGTTCGAGTACCTGATGCCGGCGCTCGTGATGCACGCGCCGGCCGGCAGCCTGCTCGAGCAGTCGCAGCGCCGCGCGGTCGACCGCCAGCGTGCCTATGGACGCTCGCTCGACGTCCCGTGGGGCATCTCCGAGTCGGCGTACGCTGCCCGGGACCTCGAGTTCACCTACCAGTACGCGCCCTTCGGCGTGCCCGACCTGGGTCTGAAGCGGGCCACGCTCGAGAGCCTCGTGGTCGCGCCGTACGCGACGGGGCTCGCGACGATGGTGGAGCCGCGGCGCGCCCGCCGCAACTTCGAGCGCCTGCGCGCCATGGGCGCCATGGGCCCGTTCGGGTTCTACGACGCGCTCGACTTCACGCGGTCGCGCGCGGCCGACGGCGCACGCTACACCGTGGTGCGGACCTCGATGGCGCATCACCAGGGCATGACGATCGTCGGCATCGCCAACGCGCTCGACGGTGGTCGGATGCGCACACGGTTCCACCGCGAGCCGGCGATCCGCGCGGCCGAACTGTTGCTGCAGGAGCGCGTGCCGCGCGACGTGATCGCGCTCCGTCCGACCGCGCCCGACATCACCGGGGCGCCGTTCGAGGCGCCCGCAACCGCGCCCGTCGTGCGAACGATCACACCATCGACCGACGCCGTTCGCGCCACGCACCTGCTGTCCAACGGCCGCTACGCCGTGATGCTGACCTCGACCGGAGCGGGCTACAGCCGTTGGGGTGACGTCGCGATCACACGCTGGCGGCCGGATGCCACGCGCGACGACCTCGGCACGCTCGTCTTCGTGCGCGACACGGCCGACGGCGCAGCGTGGCCCGTCGGCCACATGCCGCTGAACGCCTCGGCCGAGCGTTCGTCGGTGGCGTTCGCCGAGGACCGCGCGACCTTCAAGCAGCGCGTCGGACGGCTGGAGACGACCATGGACGTGCTGGTCTCGGCGGAGGACGACGCCGAGGTCCGGCGCGTGTCGCTGGCGAACACCGGACGGACCGCGCGCGAGATCGAGCTCACTTCGTACGCCGAGCTGGTGTTGACGGCGCCGGCCACCGACGACGCCCACCCCGCCTTCGCCAAGATGTTCGTGCAGACCGAGGAGCTGAGCGAGCACGGCGCGTTGATCGCGACGCGGCGGCGGCGCTCACCCGACGACGACGAGGTGTGGGCGGCGCACCTCGCCGTGGTGGAGGGCGACCTCGTCGCCGAGCCTTCGTTCGAGACCGATCGCGCGCGCTTCATCGGGCGCACCGGGTCGACCGCGGCGGCGGCGGCCATGGCGCAGGGCGGAACGCTCTCGGGCACGGTCGGCACCGTGCTCGATCCCATCTTCGCGCTGCGCCGCCGGGTGCGCGTCCCCGCGGGCGCGGTCGTGCGCGTGGCGTTCTGGACCCTGGTCGCTCCGACGCGCGCCGCGCTGCTCGACCTGATCGACCAGCACGACGACAGGAGCGCGTTCGATCGCGCCAAGACGCTCGCGTGGACCCAAGCGCAGCTCCAGCTCCGCTTCCTGGACGTCGACAGCGGCGAGGCGGCGGACTTCCAGCGTCTCGCGACCCCGCTCCTGTACCCCGATGCCCGCTTCCGCGCGCCGCCGGGCGTCCTCACGCACGGGGCGGGCGCCCAGGCGGGCCTGTGGCCCCACGCGATCTCGGGCGACCTCCCGATCGTGCTGCTGCGCATCGACGACGTGGCCGACCTTGCGCAGGTGCGGCAGTTGCTGAGCGCCCACGAGTACTGGCGCCTGAAGCGCCTGGCCGTCGACATCGTGATCGTCAACGAGCACGGCTCGTCGTACCTCCAGGACCTCCAGAGCGCGATCGAGGCCGCGGTCCGCAGCAGCCAGTCGCGCCCGCGCTCGGGCGAGCGGCTCGTGCAGGGCTCGGTGTACACGTTGCGAGCGGACCTGCTGTCGCCGGAGGCCTACGCGCTCCTGCGCTCGGTGGCGCGCGTCGCCCTGATCGCCCAACGCGGACCGTTCCGTGACCAGCTCGCCCGCATGACGGTCGCCCCGACCCGAGCGGCAGCCGCGCCCCGCATGCCTCGCATCGCGGCGCCCTTGGCCGCGCTCGCGCTGCCCGCGCCTGCTGAGGCTCCGGCGATCGCCGCCGAGCCCGTTCGCGGCCCCGTCTTGGCCGACGTCGCGCCGCGGTTCGCCAACGGGACCGGCGGCTTCAGCGGCGACGGTCGTGAGTACGTGACGGTCCTGCAGGACGGCGCAACGACGCCGCTGCCGTGGATCAACGTCATCTCGAACCAGCGCTTCGGGTTCCACGTGTCGGCCGAGGGAAGCGGCTACACCTGGAGCGAGAACAGCCGCGACTTCCAGCTCACGCCGTGGTCGAACGACCCGATCGTCGACCCACCCGGCGAGCTGATCTACGTTCGCGACGAGGCGACGGGCGCGGTCTGGAACGCCACGGCCCAGGGCGTGCGCGACGACGGGACGTACGTCGCCCGCCACGGCTTCGGCTACAGCCGTTTCGAGCACGAGGCGCACGGCGTCGCGCTCGACCTGGTCCAGTTCGTACCCTTGGACGATCCGATCAAGGTGTCGCGCTTGACGCTCCACAACCGCTCCTCGGTCACCAGGCGCCTCTCGGTGACGGCCTACGGCGAGTGGGTGCTGGGGACGTCGCGCGCCGCCTCGGCGCCCTTCCTCGTGACCGCGCACGACGAGGCGACCGGCTCGATGTTCGTGCGCAACCCGTGGAACGGCGCGTACGCCGGCGTCGTCGCCTTCTCCGCCCTGGGCGCCCCGCCGCACGCCTGGACGGGCGACAGGACCGAGTTCCTCGGCCGCGGCGGCCGGCCCTCACGGCCCAAGGCGCTGTTCACCGAGGTCCCGATGTCGCGCCGCGTCGGCGCCGGCCTCGACCCGTGCACCGCGCTGCAGACGTTCATCGAACTCGCGCCCGGAGAGCGCGCCGAGGTGGTCTCGTTCGTCGGCGCGGCGTCGTCGCAGGAGGCCGCGCGGACGCTCGTCACCCGCTATCGCGGCGCCGACCTGGACGCCGTGCTCGAAGACGTGAGGGCGCACTGGCGCTCCGTGCTCGGCGCGATCACGGTGCACACGCCCGACCCGGCGATGGACGTGATGCTGAACGGCTGGCTGCTGTACCAGACGATCGCGTGCCGACTCTGGGCGCGTTCGGCGTTCTACCAGGCCAGCGGTGCCTACGGGTTCCGCGATCAGCTCCAAGACGGCATGGCGCTCACCTTCGCCATGCCCGACGAGGCCCGCGCGCACCTGCTCCGCGCCGCGTCGCGGCAGTTCGTCGAGGGCGACGTCCAGCACTGGTGGTTGCCCTCGTCCGGACGGGGCGTGCGCACGCGGATCTCCGACGACCGGGTCTGGCTGGCGTACGCGGCGGCTTCGTACGTGGAGCGCTCCGCCGACACCGGCGTGCTCGACGAGGTGGTGCCGTTCCTCGAGGGACCCGACCTGCGCCCCGGCGAGCACGACGCGTTCTTCGAGCCGCGTGAGGCCTTCGAGAGCGGCACGCTGTTCGAGCACTGCGCCCGCGGCCTGGACCAGGCCGTCGCCCTCACCGGCGCGAACGGGCTGCCGCTGATGGGTACGGGCGACTGGAACGACGGCATGAACCGCGTCGGCGAGGGCGGCCAGGGCGAGAGCGTGTGGCTCGGCTGGCTGCTCGTCGACACCATCGAGCGGTTCTCGGCGCTGACCGAGGCGCGCGACCCCGCCCGCGTCGAGCGCTGGCGGGCGCACGGCACCTCGGTGCGGGCTGCGCTCGAGCGCGAGGCGTGGGACGGTGCCTGGTACCGGCGCGCCACGTTCGACGACGGCACCTGGCTCGGCACGGCGTCCGGCGAGGCCTGCCGGATCGACTCCATCGCCCAGACGTGGGCCGTGCTTTCGGGCGCCGCAGAGCCTGCACGGGCTGCGACGGCGATGGCATCGTTCGCCGAGCACCTGGTGCGACCGG
>SLSM01000239.1 GCA_007130445.1 Trueperaceae bacterium
CCGTGGACACCTTCGAGCAGCTCACGATCCCGCTCGCGGTGCCTGCTGTCGACATCGAACTCGCCGAGATGCTGGTCTTCACGGAGGGACCGTTGTCGCCCGCGATCTGTGCCAGCAACGCGTTCCCGGGGCTCTTCACGCCGGTCGAGCACGAGGGGCGTTTCCTGCTCGACGGCGGGATCCTGAACAACTTCCCCGTCGACCTGATCCGCTCGATGACGAGCCGGTCGATCCTGGCGATCGACGTGCGACCGTCGCCCAAGCGGTCCCTCGAGCTCGACGCGGAGGCAGCCGACTCGTTCCTCGGCAAGATCGGGAGGCTCTTCACGAAGGGTGTCCCCGTCACCATCGACATCCTCATGCAGGCCTACACCATCACCCAATCGCGATTGGTGGAGCTGACGGTCGCCATGCACCCGCCGCACGTCTGGCTGCGACCGGATCTGCCGCAGGACTTCGAGGTCCAGGACTTCTCGCGCTTCGACGAGGGGTTCGAGGTCGGTTACCGCTCGGTGCGGACGGCGGTCGAGCGTGGCGAGTTCGCAGCGCTGACCACCGGCGACGCCTCCTGACCCGCGTGCAGGGCGAGGTGCGCGTCGAGCATCGCCACGTGGTCGCGAACGGCACACGCTGCCACGCCCTCGAGGCCGGCAGCGGGCCGCCGCTCGTGCTGCTGCACGGCACAGCGATCGACTCCGCCGCGCTGACCTACGGTCCGAGCCTGCCGCAGCTCGCGGCCCGGCACCGCGTGCTCGCCCTCGATTGGCCCGGGTACGGTCGCAGCGAGCACCCGCGTGCGCTGCCGACCATGGACGACATGGTCGCGCTGCTCGAGGCGTTCCTGGACGAGGTGGGGCTCGCGCGCGTGCACCTGGCGGGCTTCTCGATGGGGGCAGCCGTCGGCCTCGGCTTCGCGCTCCTCTCGCCGGAGCGTGTCGCCACGCTCACCGCGATCGGCGCGTACGGTCTCGACGGCGGCCTCCCCGTGCCGATCGTGCCCTACGTGGCCATGCGCGTGCCGTGGTTGGGGCGGAGCGTGACGTGGGGCCTGCGCCGCAGCCGGATGCTGACGGGGTTGGTGTTGCGGCACGTCGTCTTCTCCGACGGGCGCTTGGTGGACGACGCGCTCGTCGACGAGGTGCACGAGCAGCTCCGGGCGCCCGAGGCGGAGCGCAGCTTCGTCGACTGGCTGCGCGGCGAGCTCCGGCCATTCGCGCTCGGCACCTCGTACGCGGAGCGCCTCGGCGACCTGCTGGTTCCGACGCTCCTCCTGCATGGGCGCAACGATCGCGTGATCCCAGCGCGGAAGGCGGAGGCGGCCAGCGAGCGGATCCCGGGCGCACGGCTCGTGCGCGTGCCGGGGTGCGGGCACTGGGTCCCGCGCGAGGCGCCGGACGTGTTCCGTCGCGAGTTGCTCGCCTTCACGCGGCAACGAGACTGAGCCGATACGCAGCGCTTCGGGCCGGTGCCGGCGGTGTGCCGCGCTGCACGACGGGTGGCGCTCGGTCAGCTCGTGCCGGGGAGGTGGCGCGAGACGAGGTCGACCACGCGTCTGGCGTACGCGAGTGCGCGCTCGGCGTCGGCTCGCGTGTAGAACTCGCCGGGCGTCAGGTCCTCGGCGCCGTAGAACGCGAGTTCGCGGTCGCGGCGAAGCTGGCGCGACGCATCGGCGAGTTCGTCGATGAACGGTGCGAGCGGCTCCGGGAAGCGTGCGCGCTCCGCTCGGAGGATCGGCGCGACGTCGTGGATGCGCGGGGCTTCCACGCCGCTCGCCCGTAGGAGGGCCTTGAGTGTGAGCTCGACGACCTCTTGCGACTCGCGCACCACGTCGGGCCAGCTCGCGCCGTCGAACAGGATGTCGAGGGCGGCGAGGCGCACGCGAGAGCGCTTGAGGTAGTCGAGCGCGAGCTCGAGGTTGCGCATCAGCCCGGCACCGTCCAGTACGGTTGCCCGTGGGCGTGGCGCCGGGTGATCGTGCCCGCGGCGATGTCGCGACGCAGCTGGCTGAGGAGGCGCGAGACGCGCCGATCGCGGTCGTACACCGCGACGCCGTCGAGCGCGGCTTCGAGCCAGAGCGTTCCAGGCTCACGCTCCGCGGGCGGCAGCGAGACGATGTGGACCTCGACGGAATGGCCTTCGTGTTCCAGCGGGTCGCGGTCCCACTCGAGGTACGTGGCTCGCGTGACGCGCCGCGTGGGCTCGAGGACGACGAGGACGTCGATGTCCGAGGCTGCCGTCGCCTCGCCACGCGCCCAGGAGCCGTAGAGCACCACGCCCACGAGCGCTGGCCCGAAGGCCTCGACGGCACGGGCCGCGACGGCGGCGCCCGGTCCGGTCGGATCAGGCCCCGGAGCGGCCAGGGTCCGGACGCAGTATTCGTTCAGCGAGAGCCCGGCGCGCTCCGCGGCGTCGCGCAGGCTCGCGTGCAACGCCGGCGGCAGGCGCAGCACGAAGCGGCCCGACGGAGAGACTTGCGAGGGAGTAGTATCAGCCACGATTCCTACGATATCATGGCGTGATGGCGTCGGCCGTGGTGATCGCCCGGATGCGCTCCACCGGCGCCGGATGGGTGAGCTCGAGCGCGGTGTAGAGCGGGTGCGCGGTCGCGAGCGTCAGGTCGTGCTGGACGAAGCTCCGGAGCGTGGTGCACATCGCCGCGGGTGATGCCGTACGCGCCGCGAAGGCGTCGGCCTCGTACTCGAAGCGCCGGCTCAGCGCGTTGCCGAACACGCCGAGCAGCGTGGACACGGGCCCGAAGAGCAGGGCGACGCCGATCAGGTTGAGCGCCACGACCCGCTCGCCGGCACCGAGCGCGGCCGAGAGCGTACTGCTCTCGACCAGCAGCGATATCAGGAACAGCGTGAACGTGATCGCGGCGACGTTGGCCGCGAGCAGCTTGGAGATGTGCCGGCCGCGTTCGTGTCCGACCTCGTGCGCCACCACCGCTACCACCTCGTCCACGGTGTGGCGCTCGACCAAGGTGTCGAACAGCACCACCTTCTTCTGTCGCCCCAGGCCGGAGAAGAACGCGTTCGCGCGACTCGAGCGCTTCGAGCCGTCCATCACGTAGACGCCGTCGAGCGCCACACCGTTCGCGCGTGCGTAGGCGGCGATCGCGTCGCGCAGCGCTCCCTCGGGCAGCGGCGTGAGGCGGTTGAACAGCGGCAGCAGCACGCTCGTCTGGAAGGTCGTCAGGAGGACCAGCACGAGGGCGATCACGGCCGCGAACGGGAGCCAGAAGGCGCCACCCCATGCGTCGATCGTCCAGAAGAGGAGCGCCAACAACGGGCCCCCGAGGACGACCGCGAGCGCGTAGCCGATCAGCTTGTCACGCACGAACAGACCCGGGGTGGTGCGGTTGAAGCCGTACCGCTCCTCGATCCCGAAGGTGGCGTGGATCGCGAAGGGCAGGCTGACCAGGTCGAGCAGGACGTACACGCCGCCGAGGAACAGGAGCGGAACGAGCCAGCCGCCACCCAGCCAGGCGTCCACCAGTGCGTAACCGCCGGCGAGCCCGCCACTGGCGAGCAGGGTCACCCAGACCGCGAGCAGCGTGGTGCCCCGAGCCAGACCGAGGCGGCCGCGATCGCGCGCGTAGCGCTGCGCGGTGGCGTACGCCACCGCGTCGACGGCTCCAGCCAACTCCGGTGGCGGCTCGGGTGGTTGGTGCCGCACCTGGAGCGCACGGGCGACCTGCTCGAGCGCGGTGCTGGCGACCAGCACCCCGAGCAGCGCGAACAGGAGGAGCTCCGGGCTCACGCGGGCTCCCTTGCCGGAGCTGAGCGTAAGGCTGTCGTTTCGATCACCCACGCGTGTGGCACGGCCGGCGAAGCGGGCACAACGACATCGTACGCTCCGTTCGATGCGCGAGCGGCTGCTGCTTGACAGGCGGTGCGCATTCGCCTAGATTGCGGACGCGACCACCATCGTGGTCGCTTCAGGAGAGGAGGTGGAGCCATGGGACATGACCATGCGCGCGACCACCGCCGATCCGAGACCGATCCTGCGCATTGAGCTACGGCCGGCCAGGACCACGGTCCTCGGCCAACCCTAGCCCGCGTCGGTGTCCACCGACGCACTGCCCGGCGGCTTCGACGCCGCTCGGGAGCGCAGGAGGCCATCCCTGAAACGCCTGTTCGACACCGAATCGATCGACAACCCGTACGAGACCTTCTCCCGTCGCCGCGACCGCCGCAAGCCGCGCGGGCGCCTGCGGCCGGACGAGCTCATCCCCGACCGGGACGCCGCGCCGATGGTGCCCGAGATCGCTTGGTTGCAGGAGCGCGGCTACCTCGATGCCATCGAGGGCGAACTGAAGAGCGGCAAGGAGGCCACCGTCTACCTCGGGAGCACGCGCGTCGGCCTGGCCGCCGTGAAGGTCTTCCGCGACCTGGCGGTCCGCTCGTTCAAGAACGACGGCCGCTACCGCGCCGGCCGCTTCATCGGCGACGCCCGCGTCGAGCGGGCCATCGCGAACC
>SLSM01000065.1 GCA_007130445.1 Trueperaceae bacterium
CCGCCGAAGCCGCACATCCCAGGAGCCCCCGTTGCTGATCTACATCGGACGCCGCCTCATCCAGCTCGTGCCGGTGCTGCTGTTGGTGTCGGTCATCGTGTTCTTCACGATGCACCTGCTGCCCGGCGACCCGACGGAACTCATGCTCGCCGGCGCCGAGGGCGGGATGGTCACGCCCGAGCGGATCGACGAACTCAAGGAGATCATGGGGCTCAACGATCCGCTCCCCGTCCAGTACTGGCGGTTCATCTCGGGTGCGGTTCGCGGCGACCTCGGCACCTCGATCCGGTTCCGCACGCCGGTCACGGAGCTGGTGGTCGACCGCATGCCGTACACCGTCCGACTCGCGCTGGTGGGCATGGCCGTGGCCATCGTCCTCGGCGTCACCCTCGGCACCCTGGCCGCCATCTTCCGCGGCGGCTGGATCGACACCGTCGCGATGGCGCTGTCGTTCGTGGGCGCCTCGATGCCTATCTTCTGGCTCGGCCTCCTGTTGATCTTGTTCTTCAGCATCCGGCTCGCCTGGCTCCCGACGTCCGGTACGTCCGGCTGGCAGGCGCTCGTCCTCCCCGGCTTCACGCTCGGGTTCGTGTCGTCGGCCATCATCAGCCGGCTCACCCGTTCGAGCCTGCTCGAGCTCATGCGCGAGGACTTCGTGCGCACCGCCCGCAGCAAGGGGCTCGGGAGCTGGGGCGTGTTGGTGCGCCACGTCGCCAAGAACGCGATGATCCCCGTCATCACCATCTTCGGTCTCCAGTTCGGTGGCATGCTCGCCGGTACGGTGATCACCGAAGTGGTGTTCAGCCGTCCGGGACTCGGGCGGCTCGTCGTGAACGCCATCTTGTGGAAGGACTACCCGCTCATCCAGGGGACGATCCTGTTCCTGTCGGTGCTCTACATGATGGTCAACCTCGTCGTCGACGTCGCGTACGCGTGGCTCGACCCGCGCATCAGGTACGCGTAGGGACCCGCCATGGCCGATCCCCGATCGACACCCCCCACCTTCGAACTGACGACCGACGCGGGCGACGTCGCGCGAACGCGGCACGGCTCGCGCGCCTGGCGGCGGTTCGTCGCCAACCGTGGGGCTCTCATCGGCTCGGTCGTGCTCCTCGCCTGGGTCGTGATCGCTATCGGCGCTCCTTGGCTCGCCCCCTTCGACCCGGTCGAGATCAACCTGGTCGGCCGGCAACCGCCCGGTGGCGACTTCCTCCTCGGCACCGACCGCCTCGGCCGCGACATCCTCAGCCGCATCATGTTCGGAGCGCGCATCTCGCTGATGGTCGGGATCGTGAGCGTCGCGATCGGTCTCACCACCGGCACGTTCCTGGGCTTGGTCGCCGGCTATTACGGTGGCCGGCTCGAGACCGTGATCATGCGCTTCGTCGACGCGTTGCTCGCGTTCCCCGGCATCTTGCTCGCCCTCGTCGTGATCGCAGCGCTGGGGCCGAGCCTGATCAACGTGATGATCGCCGTCGGGATCTCGACGGTGCCGGAGTACGCGCGCCTGACGCGTGGGAGCGTCCTGTCCGTGAAGGAGCGTCCGTTCGTGGAGGCGGCGAGGGCGTTCGGCGCCTTCGATGGCCGCATCATGGTCAAGCACGTGTTGCCAAGTGTTCGGGCGCCGCTCATCGTCCTCTCGACACTGCAGGTCGGCACGGCGATCCTGGTCGGCTCGGGTCTGAGCTTCCTCGGCATGGGCGCCCAGCCCCCGACGCCCGAGTGGGGCCTCATGACGGCCTCCGGACGTGACTTCCTCGATAGGGCGTGGTGGATCAGCACGTTCCCCGGGCTCGCGATCCTCACCACCGTCATCGCCGTCAACCTGATCGGCGATGGCCTTCGCGAGGCGCTCGACCCCAACCTCTCCTTGGATCGCTGACACCGGCCCTGCGGGGCCTCGCGGCCGTATCCACGTGCCATGCTTCCCCACATGGACGCATTCGGTTTGCTACGAGACAAGGTCGCCGTCGTCACCGGCGCGGCGTCGGGCATCGGCCGCGCCACCGCCGAGCGGTTCGCGCGTGAGGGGGCCGCCGTCGTGCTCGCCGACGTCGACGAGGCCGCGGGGCGCGCCGTCGCGGACGGCATCGTCGCCGCAGGGGGCCGCGCCACGTTCCTCCGCACCGACGTCTCGGTCGAGGCGCAGGTCGAGCGCCTGATCGCCGCGGCCGAGGACGCCTACGGTGGCCTCGACACGATCTTCAACAACGCCGGCATCGAGCAGCCCGTCACGCCCTCGCACGTGGTGAGCGAGGCGCTCTTCGACCGCGTGATCGGCGTGAACCTCAAGGGCACCTTCTTCGGCTGCAAGCACGCCCTGCCCGCGCTGCGGCGCCGCGGCGGCGGGACGATCGTCAACAACAGCTCGGTGAGCGCGTTCGCGAACGTCGGCGGCAACCTCTCGTACGCCGCCAGCAAGGGGGCGGTGATGTCGCTGACGCGCGTGCTCGCGATCGAGACGGCAGCGGAGCACATCCGCGTCAACGCCATCTGCCCGGGCGTGATCGACACCTCGATGAACGAGCGGAACAAGGCGCGCATGGCCGACCCGAGCCAGGCGGAGGAGGGCTGGCGGCGGGTGACCCCGCTCGGCCGCATGGGGACCCCCGACGAGGTGGCCGCCACGGTGCTGTACCTGGCGAGTTCGATGTCGTCGTTCACGACCGGTGTGGGGCTGTTGATCGACGGCGGCCGCGTGGCGACCTAGACCCGTGGACCTTGCCGCGGTCGCCCGCCACATCGAGCAGCACCTCGACGAGCACGTCGCGGCCGTGCAGCGCTGGGTTCGGCAGCGCAGCGTGTCGTGGGACACGCACGACGGTGGCGTCCGCGCGATGGCCGAACTCGCCGCCGACGAGCTTCGCGCGCTCGGCTGCCGCGAGGTCGAGCTCGTCGAGGGCCGCTACCACCCAGGCGTGTGGGCTTGGTTCGATGCCGGCGCGGCGGTCACGCTGCACACCTACGCGATGCTCGACACGCGGCCCGCGCGCAGCGCACAGTGGCGCCACGATCCCTGGGGCGCCGACCTCGTGGCCGCCGACGGTTTCGATCGGGTGCTCGTCGGTCGAGGCGCCCTCGGTGCGAAGGGGCCCTTCGTGGCCTTCCTCAACGCGCTGCGTTCCATCATCGCCGTGCACGGGACGCTCCCGGTCAACCTGATGATCCTGGCCGAGGGCGAGGAGATCATGGGCAGCCCGAGCTATCGCGCCTTCGTCGAACGCTACGCGCATCGGCTGCGTGACGCCCACGCGAGCTACTGCCCGAGCAGCGCCCAACTGCCCGAGCGACGTGTGAGCGTCGGGCTCGGGCTCAAGGGGATGGTCGTGGTCGAGCTCTCCGTCGCGGGCGAGCGCTGGCCGGGCGCGCCGCACCGAGCGGTCCACAGCTCGGCGGCAGGTTTCGTCAACGGCCCACCCTGGCGCCTCGCCCAAGCGCTCGCCTGCCTGACGGAGCGCGATGGGACCGGCTGCCGGGTTGCGGCCCTCACGGACGCGTGGAACACCTCGTCCGGCCCGACCGCGGCCGAGGCGGCGTTGCTCGAGCGACTCGTCGAGGCACGCGCCGGGCAGGACGTACGCACCGCGTTGCCCCTCGGTGGGTCCGGCAACGTGGTGCTCGACCACACCGTGGTCGATGCGGCGTCCCTGCGGCACTTCCTGTACGGGCCTACGTTCAACGTTGCCGGGCTCCGCAGCGGCTTCATCGGCCCGGGCACCGACACCGAGCCGTTCTCCGTGCCGTCGCGAGCCACCGCCACCATCGACGTGCGGAGCGTTGCACACCTGCCCCCCGAGGCGATCGTCGCCGCGCTGCGCGACCACCTCGACGAGTGCGGCTTCGACGACGTCGAGCTCGACGTGCTGGCGGCCTTCGACCACCACCGCACCGACCCGGCGCACCCGCTGGTGCGGGGGCTGACGGCGACGCTGGAGCGCCAGGGCTACCGGCCCGAGGTCTGGCCGATCCAGGCCGGGGGCGGTCCGTGGACCGCCGTCCCTCGCACCTTCGGTGTGCCGTGCGTGCGCGGCGCCGTCCCGGGCGGCGGACGGCTCGGCGTCGACGAGTACCTCGTGATCGAGGGCGACGAGCGCGTCGCCGGCCTGGCCGAGACGGAGCGTTGCCACGCCGAGGCGCTGGTCGCAGTGGCAGCGGCACTGTCCGGCTGAGGCGGCCCTCGCCGGCCGCCACGGTGGGCCGGTCAGGCCTCGAACAGGTTGCGCAGCGGTCGGCCGTCTCGGAAGCGCACGAGGTTCTCGCAGAACAGGTCCGTGAGCCGCTCGTTCTCCTTGTCGACCGTGCTGGCCGAGTGCGCGGTGATCAGCACGTTCGGTTCGTCCCAGAAGGGGTGCTCGTGCGGCAGGGGCTCGGTGGCGGCCACGTCGAGGGCCGCGCCGCCCAGGTGGCCCGAGCGCAGGGCGGCGAGCAGCGCATCCTCCTGCACGAGCGCGCCGCGGCCGATGTTGATCAGCGTGGCACCCTGGGGCAGCAGCGCCAGCTCGCGCGCACCGATCATGCCCTCCGTCTCGGGCGTGTGCGGGCAGATCAGCACGAGCTGATCGCACTCCGGCAGCATGTCGTGCAGCTGGGCGTTGGTGTAGACACGATCGACGTGGAGCGCCTCGGGATCGTCGGCCGGCGTGCGCTTGGCGCCGACCGTCCGCAGGCCGACCGCGCGGGCGAGGCGGGCCACTTCCCGCCCGACCGCACCGAGACCGACCACGCCGACCGTCTGGCCCCGCAGCTCGCGGCCGCAGTAGCGCTCCCAGTGGTGGGCGCGCTGCTCGGCGAGCCGGCGCGGGATGTCCTTCGTGAAGTAGAGCATCGCGAGCAGCGCGTGCTCGGCGAGCGGTACGGCGTGGATGCCGGCGGCGTTCGTGATGGTGATGCCGGCGCGGTCGAGCCCGGCGTCGCGCACGAGCACGCCGATGCCGGACGAGGTGAACTGGATCCAGCGCAGGTTCGGCGCGATGGTCGGCAGCTCCGGGGCGATGCGGCGATCGACGTCGTACATGACGTCGGCCTCGGCGAGCCAGGAGCGGAAGCGCTGCTCGCCCTCGGCGTCGCGCTGGAAGTCGGCGCGGCCGGTGTGATCGGCGGCGTAGCGCGGCGGCGCCACCAGGGCCGGGTCGTAGAGGACGCGTGCGTCGGGCAGCGTGGCGCGTATGCGCGCGACGTGCTCCTCCTCCAGGTACGAGGCGATGACGATGGTGAACGGCACCTGATCGACCCCCTTCGCGTTGCGGACGCAGGCTACCAAGGATGTTCGACGTCGACGCCCACACACTCTCATGAAGGGGACGTGTGTACCTTGCGCCCCGACCCCACTAGCGTCATATCGGCACCCCGCATACACTTGCAGGCACGGCGCACGGTCGATTGTCGACCGGACCTCTCGCCGCATCGAAAGGGGACCATCATGTCCAGACCCTCGTGGATGCGCTTCACGCCGTCCCTGGTGGCCACGTGGCTGCTCGTAGCCGGCCTCACGCTCGGCTCCGCCCAGGCCCAGGGAGAGCCCGTGTACGGCGGCACGCTCAACGTCGCGTACACGTCGACCTCGCCGCACATCGACATCCAGGCCACCAACCAGGGATCGCTCTCCGAGACCGCGCACTACATGTTCGAGACGCTCTTCGATCGCAATCCCGAAGGCGACATCGAGCCACTGCTCGCGACCGGGTTCGAGATCGGCGACGACGGTCTGACCTACACCTTCTCGCTCCGGCAAGGCGTCCTCTTCCACGACGGCACGCCGTTCGACGCCGCCGCGGTCGAGGCCAACTTCCGCCGCAAGATCGACGAGGGGCTGCCGACGTGGGATTCGATCCCCTGGGACGAGATCACGGTCGTCGACGACCACACGCTCCAGGTCACCCTCACCGCGCCAGCGCCGCACATCGTGAACGTCCTGTCGGCGAAGACCTGGTCGATGTACTCCCCGACCCACATGGCGGCCGTGGGCCCCGACGGCCTGCGCACCCAAGGCGTCGGCACCGGCCCGTTCCGCCTGCGTGACTTCCGCCCCAACGACGTGGTGCACCTCGAGCGCAACCCCGACTACTGGCAAGACGGCCTGCCGTACCTCGACGAGGTCGTGTACCGCGTCATCCCCGACGCCAACACGCGCGCCGCCCTGCTGGAGGCCGGCGACATCGACATGGCCCTCGGTCTCCCGGTGCCCACGACCGAGCGGCTTCGGCTCGATCCCCGCTTCACCGTGCACAGCGCGGTGAGCGCTCGCCAGTACTACATCGCGCTCAACAACTACCTCGCGCCCACCAACGAAGTCGAGGTGCGGCAGGCGATCAACCACGCCGTCGACAAGCAGGGCATCATCAACGCGGTCTTCATGGGCGTCGGTGGCGACATCGCGCGGGCCGTGTACATGACGCCCATCGTGATCGGCTACCACGAGGCCGGATACTACGAGTACGACCCCGAACGCGCCGAGCAACTCCTCGAGGCAGCCGGCTGGACGAGGGGTTCGGACGGTGTCCGCGTCAAGGACGGGCAGCGGCTCGAGCTGGGCCTCTACACCCGCCGCGGCTCGGTGACGGGTGACTTCGAGATCGCGGAGCTGGTCCAGGGCATGCTCGCCGAGGTGGGCGTCGCGGTCCGCATCGAGCTGTTCGAGTCCGCCTCCTTCGTGCCCAACGTGACCGTGCCGATGGAAGAGTCGACCTACCACATGGCCAACCTCACCTGGGGCACCGTGACGGGCGACGCCGAGTACGTCGTGTCGACGATCTACCGCTGCGACTCCGCGGCACCGCGCCTGTTCAACCGCGCGTACTTCTGCAGCGAAGAGGTCGACCGCCTCTCCGACCTGTCGCGTCAGGCCGCCACGATCGAGGAGCGCAACGAGTACTACGCCCAGATCGTCCCGCTCGTCTTCGCCGAGGCGCCGATCCTGCAGCTCTTCGACTCGGTCGAGTTCCTGGCGGCCAGCTCGAGCCTCCGCGGCCTCTACTTCGAGCCGGCGTTCAGCAACTGGCCCATGAAGTACGGGTGGAAGGCGCCCTGACCTGAGGATCGTGGTGCCCACCGCCACCTCGGTGGCCACGGCGTCGTTCGATCCCGGCGGGCGCCACACCCACTGACTCCCTCCGCGGCGGCTGCGTCCTCTCGTTCGCAGTCGCCGCGGCCCCTGACCGATTCGCCCCTCAACGCCGACTCCGGCGCTGCGAGGTCCTCTTGACGCGATACATCATCAGGCGGGTCCTGGTCGGGATCCCGATCCTCTTCTTGGTCGTCACGCTCGTGTTCTTCGCCTTCCGGTTGATACCGGGCGATGCCGCGCGGATCCTGGCGGGTGACGAGGCTCCGATCGAACGGGTCGAGCAGATCCGTCGCGACCTCGGACTCGACCGGCCCGTCTTGGTGCAGTACGCCAACTACCTCGGCGACCTCTTCCGCGGCGACCTCGGCACCTCCTTCTCGTCACGGCGCCCCGTCACCGTCGAGATCGGATCCCGGTTCTGGAACACGTTCTCGCTCGCTCTCGCGTCCATCACGCTGGCGACGATCCTCGGGATCGCCATGGGCGTCATCTCGGCGCTCTACCGTGGGAAGCTCGCCGACCACGTCGTCACGATTCTGGCCTTGCTCGGTATCTCGGTGCCCGTCTTCTGGCTCGGCCTGCTCATGATGCAACTGTTCTCGGTCCAGCTCGGTTGGCTCCCGGCCGCCGGATACGGTACCTGGCGTCACTTCGTCATGCCCACGATCGCGCTGTCGGTCTTCTCGATCGCGTTCATCACCCGCATGACGCGCTCCTCGCTGCTCGAGACGATCCAGCAGGACTACGTTCGGACCGCGCGCGCCAAGGGTGTCGTCGAACGCCTGGTACTGCTGCTCCTCTCCCTCCGCAACGCCCTCCTGCCGGTGACGATCGTGGTCGGCCTCCGGTTCGGGTACATGGTCGGCGGGGCCGTCATCACCGAGGAGGTCTTCGCGTGGCCCGGTCTCGGGCGTCTGCTCATCCTCTCCGTCGCACAGCGAGACATCCCGCTCGTGCAAGGGCTGCTGCTCGTGTTCGCGACCTCGTTCGTGATCGTGAACCTGCTCGTCGACCTCCTCTACGCGTTCCTGGATCCGCGGATCCGGCATCGGTGAGATGATGTCGACCATCGCACGCATCCTCAAGTCCATCGGCGCGTTCGCCGTCGACCACAAGCTGGCGGCGCTCGGCGGTCTCATCGTGATCACGTTCGTGTTGACCGGCGTGTTCGCCGACCAACTCGCACCCGCCGACCCGAATCGCGTCGCGACACGGTTCTCGCTCGCGCCCCCCGGCACACCCGGGTTCCCGCTAGGGGCCGACAACAACGGCCGCGACATCCTCAGCCGGATCATCCACGGCGCACGGATCTCACTCTACGTATCGAGCGTCGCCGTCGGCATCGCAGCCTTGATCGGCGTCACGCTCGGCATCCTCGCCGCCTGGTACCGCTGGACGCGCGGCCCCATCATGAGGTTGATGGACGTCCTGTTGGCGTTCCCCGGCATCGTCATCGCGCTCACCATCATCGCGATCCTCGGCCGCGGCGTCGAGAACGTCATCATCGCGATCGCGATCTACCAGATACCCCAGTTCGCGCGCCTCGCCCACGGCCTCGCGCTGTCGGTGCAGGAGCAGACCTACGTCGAGGCGGCCGTCGCTGGCGGCGAGTCGGACGCGGCCATCCTCGGCCGCTACGTCCTGCCGAACATCGTGGCACCCATCATCGTGCAGATCTCGCTCCTGATCCCCGGCGCCATCATGACGGCAGCCGGCTTGTCCTTCATCGGCCTCGGCGTACCCCCGCCCATGCCCGAGTGGGGCGCCATGTTGCAGTTGTCCATGACCTGGGGTCGCATTGCGCCGCACATGACGATCTTCCCCGGGCTGGCGCTGATGCTGGTGGTGTTCGGCTTCAACGTGTTGGGCGATGGCCTGCGGGATGCCCTCGATCCGCGGCTGCGAGGGAGGTCCTGATGCCACTGCTGGAGGTCGAAGGCCTCAAGACCCACTTCTTCGGGAAGCGCAGCGTCACCAAGGCCGTCGATGGCGTCAGCTTCACGCTCGATCACGGTGAGATCCTCGGCATCGTCGGGGAGAGCGGCTCCGGCAAGTCCGTGACGTCGCTGTCGCTCATGCGCCTGGTCGACCACCCCGGACGCGTCGTCGCGGGCTCGATCCGCTTCGAGGGTCGTGACCTGCTCACGCTCAGCCGTGAGGAGATGCGCAAGCTACGGGGCCGCCGGATGTCGATGATCTTCCAAGAGCCCGGCACGTCCATGAACCCGGTGCTCACGGTGGGTTTCCAGATCGGTGAGGCGATCCGCAGCCACGAACGTGTCGAGCCGGCCGAGGTGCGTCGCCGCACCATGGAACTGATGGAGATGGTCGGGATCCCCGACGCGAAGCAGCGCCTGAACCAGTACCCGCACCAGTTCTCTGGCGGCATGCTGCAGCGGCTGATGATCGCGATGGGGCTGGCGCTGTCGCCCTCGCTCCTGATCGCCGACGAGCCAGTGACCGCCCTGGACGTGACGATCCAGGCCCAGATCCTGGACCTCCTCAAGGACCTGCGCGACACGACCAACGCCGCCGTGTTGCTCATCACGCACGACATGGGCGTGGTGGCCGAGACCTGCGACCGAGTCGTCGTGATGTACCTCGGAGCGATCGTGGAGGAGGCGCCCGTCGAGACCCTCTTCGACGACCCCAAACACCCGTACACCCAGGGCCTGCTCGGCTCGATCCCCTCGATCGAGGAGAAGGTCGAGTGGCTCCAGGCGATCCCGGGAACGATCCCGAACGCGAACGAGATCCCCACGGGCTGCCGTTTCTCGAACCGATGCCCCAAGGTCATGGACGTGTGCCACACCGTCGACCCTGCCCTCGAGTTCGTGGGGGAAGGGCACCGCGTGGCGTGCCACCTGTACACCGAGACGGAGGATCGCGATGTCTGATCTGCTGCTCGACGTTCGCGGCCTGGTGAAGGAGTTCCCGGTCGAGGGCTCGAAGGACGTCGTGCACGCCGTGTCGTCGGTCGATCTGAGCGTGCAACGCGGCGAGACGCTCGGGCTCGTGGGCGAGTCGGGATGTGGCAAGACCACGATGGGTCGCTTGGTGCTGCGCCTGATCGATCCCACCGCCGGGTCGGTGATCATCAACGGTCAAGACCTCGGTTCGCTTTCGCGCGAGAAGCTGCGCAAGGTCCGCTCGACGATGCAGATCATCTTCCAGAACCCGTTCGCGTCGCTGAACCCGCGCATGTCGGTGGAAGAGATCCTGATGCGCCCCATGCGCATCCACCTGCGTATCGCCGGCGCCGAGCGCTCGAAGCGTGTCGACGAACTGCTCGAGAAGGTGGGTCTTCGACCCGAACACCGCAGCCGCTACCCGCACGAGTTCTCCGGCGGCCAGCGGCAACGCATCGCGATCGCGCGCGCGCTCGCCGTCGAGCCCGCGTTCCTGGTCCTCGACGAGCCCACCTCGGCGCTCGACGTGTCGGTGCAAGCCCAGATCCTGAACCTGTTGAGACGACTGCAGCAGGACCTCGGGCTGACGTACCTGTTCATCTCGCACGACCTCTCGGCCGTTCGCCACATGAGCGACCGCATCGCGGTCATGTACCTGGGCAAGGTGGTGGAACTCGCCGACTCGGAGACCCTCTTCGCCGCCCCGAAGCACCCCTACACGCGCGCGCTCATGTCGTCCATCCCCGTCACGAACCCGCGACTCAGACGCGAACGCGTGCGGCTCACGGGCGACATCCCCAGCCCGATCAACCTGCCCTCGGGCTGCGCGTTCCGCACGCGCTGTCCATGGGCCGAGCAGCGCTGTACGCGCGAGGAGCCGGCGCTGCTCGACGAGCGCGACGCGGATCGCGAGCATCTGGTCGCGTGTCACTTCGTCGACCAGATCGTGAGCAGCGAGGCGCCGACGCCGTGAGCCACCTGGTCGTCGTCGGCGCGGGGCACTCGGGCTTCGGGCTCGCCGGAGACCTCGCGCTCCACGGGCACCGCGTGCGGCTGCTCGAGCATCCCGAGTACGCCACGGCGTTGGCACCCATCGCGGACGCCGGGGCATTGCGGATCCGCGGTGTACGGGGTGACGCGACCGTCACGCTCGAGGCCATCGGTACCGATCCTGGGGCGGCGCTGTCGGGCGCCGAGCTCGTCCTGATCGCGGTTCCAGCGTACGCCCACGACGCCATGGCCGTCTTCCTGGCGCCGCACCTCGACGCCGGGCAGGTGGTGGTCCTGATGCCGGGCAACGCCGGTGGCGCGCTCGCCTTCCGCCGAGCCGTCGCCCGTTTCGGCGGTCCAGACGTGACCGTGGCCGAGGCGTCGTCGTTCATCTTCGCCTGCAAGAAGGACGCCCCGGACGGCGTGTGGATCCGTGGCGTGAAGCGCGGCCTCCCGGTCGGCGTGCTCCCCGCACGCCGGACCGCGGCGGTGATGGCGCTGCTCGCACCGCTCTACCCGGAGCTGCGCGCCGCCCATGACGTGCTCGAGACCAGCCTGTCGAACGTCAACCACCCCGCGCACCCACCCGCCCTGCTCCTGAACCTCGCTCGCATCGAGTCGAGCGGACCGGATTTCAGCTTCTTCCACGAGGGCATGACGGAGAGCGTGTGCACGCTCACCGACGCCATCGACGCGGAACGCCTGGGCGTCATGCGCGCCCTCGGGTACCCGTCCGAGTCGACGCTCGAGCAGTTGATCCGCTACTACGGCGACCAGGGGTTCGGCGGGGCCACCTACCACGAGGCCGTCAGCACCACGCCCGTCCACGGAGCCGTCCGTGCTCCCCCTTCGGCCGACCACCGGTACTTCACCGAGGACCTCCCGTTCGGGCTGGTCCCGATCGTCTCGATCGCCGAGGCGCTCGGTCTGCGCATGCCCGTGACCCGTGGACTCGTGCACGTCATCGACGCGATCGTCGGCAGCGACAGCTTCGCCAGCGGTCGCACGGCCGACACGCTCGGCCTGACCGGCCTCGACGCAGCCGGCATGCGCCATTACGCACTGGAAGGGACGCGCTGATGGGACACGACCGGATACCGCTCACCGACGTTTCTTGGCAACACGCCCAGGTCCGAGCCGAGATCCAGGCGGCCATCGACAGGCTGCTCGACGATCCCAACTGCGATGGCCTGCCCTTCGTCAAGGCGCTCGAGGCGGACGTGGCCACCTACCATGGCGAGGGCTGGCATGCCATCGGTGTCCAGTCTGGGACGGCCGCGCAAGTGCTGCTGCTGCGCGCGCTGGGCATCGGTCCGGGCGACGAGGTCATCACCGTGCCCAACAGCGACCTCGCCACCAACGCGGCGATCAGCCATGTCGGTGCTCGGTTCGTGCTGGTCGACGTCCAGGAGTCCGGCTTCGCGCTGGACCCGGATCTGGTCGAGGCCGCGATCACGCCCGCCACCAAGGCCGTGCTGCCCGTGCACATGCACGGCGTGCCGGCGCCGATGTCGGAGCTCTCGGCCATCGCCCGACGGCACGACCTGCTGCTCCTCGAGGACGCCACCCTGGCGCTCGGGGCGCGCGTCGAGGGCCGGCTGGCGGGCACCCTGGGCGATGGCGCGTTCGTCAGCTTCGCGCCTCGGAAGGTGATCGGCGGAACGGGCAACGGTGGCATGGTGCTCACCCCGAACGACGATGTCGCACGGCGCGTGCGCCTGCTGCGCGGTTACGGTCAGGATCCCAGCGTCATGGACCTGCCGATCACCGAGCGGCAGGTGTTAGGCGGTCAGGGCCACGTGGCCGAGGGCTACAACCTGAAGCTCGACGGCATCCAGGCAGCGGTGGTGCACGCCAAGTTCCGCCGCCTCGACGAATGGCGCGTGTTGCGTGCCGCGGCGGCGGCGCGCTACGACGCCCTGCTCGCCGGGGTGCCGGGGCTGACCACGCCGATCGTGCGATCGGGCGACGCTCCGGCCTGGCGCAACTACACGGTCTTGTCGCACGACCGCGACGGCCTGCGCGCGCACCTCGACGCCGCCGACGTGGCCAGCGGGACGCTGTACGCCCCACCCGTGCACCTGCAGCCGGTGTATCGACACCTGGGCCTCGGACCCGGCAGCTTCCCGGTCGCGGAACGGTTGGGCGCGGCGCTGCTCAACCTGCCGATCTTCCCGGGCATCACCGAGGCGCAACAGGAGCGCGTGGCCGGCGCCGTGCGCGCCTTCCAGGAGGGCGGCGCGACCACCGCATGACGCCACCGAACGGCGCCGGACCCACGGTCGTGCTCGCAGATCCGTCGCGCCCCGCCTACGAGCGCGCCGCGCGCGACGTGCTCGAGCCTCTGGGGTACCGCGTGCTGCTACCCGGCGACTTCGACGAGCCGTCACTCGTGGCGTTCGCGCCCGAGTGCCACGTGCTCGTCACCCGCAGACGAGCCGTGCCCGACGCGTTCTTCGCCGCAGCCACGGAGCTGCTCTCGATCCAGCACCTCGGGTCGCGCCCCGACGACGCGGTCATGGGCTGGGCCGAACGCCTGGGCGTTCCGGTCGAGGTCACGCCGACACGCGGCACCATCGCCGTGGCCGAGCACGCCATGGCGCTGCTCCTGGCGCTCACCCGACACGTGGTCGCCGGCCACCAGGCCACGGTAGACGGGGCGTACCGCGAGCGCGGCCTGGAGCCGCGGCGGACGTCGGAGGTCGACCACGGCTTCCAATGGCTGCAGCTCGGCGGTCTCGATCTGCTCCACGGCAAGACGCTCGGGTTGCTGGGCTTCGGTGAGATCGGGCAGGCCGTCGCCCGGATGGCCCAGGGGTTCGGGATGACGGTGCGGTACCACCGACGGCGTCGACTCGACCAGGCGCTCGAGCACGAGCTCGGCGTGCAGTACGCCGAACTCGCCGCGCTGATCGCCGAGGTCGACGTGCTGAGCCTCCACCTCCCGCACGTCGAAGCGACGGACGGGCTGCTCGACGAGGAGCGCCTCCGGAGCATGCGCCGCGGCGCCTATCTCATCAACACGTCGCGGGGCGGCCTCATCGACGAGGCGGCGCTCTGCGCCGTGCTCGCCGACGGCCACCTGGCAGGGGCGGGGCTCGACGTCTTCGTCGACGAGCCCGTGCCTCACGACCACCCCCTGTTGCGGCTGCCCAACGTGTGCCTCTCGCCGCACGTCGGCGCGGCGCCGGCGCGCGGCCTCGCCGAGATGATGGAGCAGCTGGTCCCGAACCTCGCACGTGTGGCGGCGCGTCGACCGGGAGCGTGAGTCGACCGCCGCGGCACGCGGGATCGTCGCCGCCGCCGCTCCACGAAGCGACACCGAACGGCCGTCGGGTTGGTATCGTCGATTGTCGACCACCGAGCACCGCAGGTCGACGCGGCGCGGCGGCTCCAAGCCCGGCGCCATCCGGAGGTTTCATGCGCACACGCTTCATCGCCCTCATCGCCACGCTCTCGCTCATCCTCGGTGCGGCGCTCGCTCAGGCCCCCGCCGACGACACGCTCGTGATCGCCCAGGCGGCCGACGCCACGTCGTTGGACCCCGCCAGCATCAACTCCATCGCCGCCGACAACATCGCCAAGCACCTGTGGGCCAGCCTGCTCGAGATCACGCCCGAAGGCGAGATCGTTCCGTACCTGGCCGAGCGTTACGAGGTCTCGGACGACGGCACGGAGCTGACCTTCCACCTGTACGAGGGCCTGCAGTGCCACGACGGCGAGCCGCTCACCGCCGAAGACGTCGTGTACACCTTCCAACGCGCCGCCGACCCGGCCAACGCCTTCACCGGCAACACCCCGGGCTTCATCTTCAACAGCCTCGGCTACGTCGACGCCCGCGTCGACGGCCCCCTGACGGCGACCATCATCACGAACCAGTACAGCGCCATCGCGGCCGGCCTCATCGCCGAGGTGCGCATCCACTGCCGCGAGGGGTACGAGGCCATGAGCCTCGACCAGGCGTCGCTCACGCCGATCGGTTCGGGTCCGTACCGGTTCGTCGAGTGGGTCCGTGACGAGCGCCTGGTGCTCGAGCGCGCGCCGGAGTTCACGCTCCGCGAGGCCGGCTTCGACCGCATCGTGTGGCGCGTGATCCCCGAGGCGAGCACGCGTGCCGCCGAGCTGATCGCCGGCAACGTCGACATCGCCGACGCCGTCTCGCCCGACCAGATCGACGTGGTCGACAACAGCGGTCGCGCCACCGTGAGGCCCGTGTCGGGCACCTCTCGCGTGCACGTCGGCTTCAACATGGGTGCGGCGTTCGACGACGTGCCGGGCGGCGCCCAGGCGATCCGCGACACCGCCGTGCGCGTTGCGCTGCAGTACGCCGTCGACGTCCCGACCATCTGCCAGACGCTGCTCGCCACGGACTGCGATCGCGCCACCGGCATGGTGAACCCGCCCAACGCCCACCCCACCCTCGAGCCGTACCCGTTCGATCCTGAGCGCGCCGAGCGACTCCTGGACGAGGCCGGTTACCCGCGCGGCGCGGACGGCGTGCGTTTCGAGCTCGCGCTGCAGGTGCCCAGCGGCCGCGCCTACACCGATGCGGCCCTGGCGATCGGTCAGTACCTGAGCGACATCGGGGTCCAGACCGACGTCGAGTTGCAGGACTTCGGCTCGGTGTTCGTACCCGCCCTGGTCGGCAAGACCGCCGGTCCGCTCTTCGTCGTCGCCACCGGCGGCTCGATCTGGAGCGCCCAGTACGACATGGCCGACCTGCGCGCACCCGACGGTGCGACCAACTACCCGAGCTGGAACAACGAGACGTGGTTCGCCGGCTGGGACCGCCTCGCCCAGACGCGTGATGCCGCCGAGCAGGACGCCATCGTCAACGAGATGCTCGAGGCGTTCTACAACGATCCGCCGTGGCTGATGCTGTACTTCCAGCCCTTGTACTACGGGGTGTCCGAGCGGCTCGATTGGGAGCCCCGTCGCGACGCGCGCATCGTCGTGACCAACGCCCGGCTGCGCTGAGCGCCGTGACTCCCACCCTCAGCGTCAGCGACCTGCTCACGCTGCGCGCCGTCGCCGACCCGGCCATCATGC
>SLSM01000278.1 GCA_007130445.1 Trueperaceae bacterium
CGGACACGAGTGGCACGGACACGAGTGGCGCGGGCACCGGCGGTGCCGACGACGCCGAGCGCAGCACCTGAGCGCACGGGCGAGCACGCCGCCGTCGTGCCTACGGGCGTCTCAGCGACGGCGCGACGAGCATGCGTGGTGTAGATTGCGCGATATGAAGCGTTCCTCACGATGCGCGCCGCGTTCGGTGCCGTCGATCTGGTTCGCCGTGTTCCTCGTCGCGGTCCTCGCCGGCGTCGGCTGCGTCCAACGCGGCGACGCCGTCGCACCGATGCTGAGCATCCGCGAGCCGCGCTCCGGCGCCACCAGCACCAGCGCCAACCTGCGCATCGCGGGCTACGCCATGGACGACGACGGCATCGCCGCGATACGGGTCGACGGGGTCGACCTGCTCGCCAACCCCGTCTACGCGGGGGAGCGTGGCAAGCGTCTGGTCGAGTTCTTCTTCACCATCCGAGACCTGAGCGACGGCGATGTGACCGTGACCATCGAAGCCGAGGACATGACCGGCCGCGTCACCGTGCTGCCCTACCGTCTTCGTCTCGACGGCACGCCTCCTACCCTCGAGCTCGGCTCGGTCACGGCGCTCGGGGGCGGGCGGTTGCGCGTCGAGGGCGTGGTGCGCGACAACACCGCCATCACCAGCGTGCGCATCAACGACGTGCCGTTGCAGTTCACGCCAGGCCCCGAGGTCGTCTTCCGGGTCGACGTGGCTGACGTTCCCGGGGGTGAGATCGTGGTCGAGGACGCGGCAGGCAACGTGACCAGGCAGGCGCTCCGATGAAGGACGCGGTGCTCGACGCCGCCGCCGCCACCACCCACACGCCTCCGGTCGAGGCTCGTCCGACGCCGCTCCGACACCGCACCAGCGAGGTGTTGGGCGGCAGCCTGACGCCGGACGAGGCGATCCGGATCGACACGCTGCGCGGCAACCACGACCTGCTCCAGCTCATCAAGCTCTTGCGTCTCGAGGGTCCGTTGCGGCCCGTCAACCCGTGGGAGCTCGAAGACCCGCGCGGCACGCACCTGATCAACGCGGGCTCCTACGCGGCGCTGCCGTTCGGCGAGGCGTACCCGCCCATGGTCGAGTTCCTCGCGCGCTTCCTGGCGACCCCTCCGTCGACGGTCGGTTTCGCACAGCAGAGCGCCTCGGCCTGGCGCGGCGCGCTGAACGACACCTTGATCGGGATCCTTTCGGAGCACGCGCCGAGCCACGCCGACAGCCAGGTGTTCCTGAGCAACAGCGGCGCCGAGGCGATCGAGACGGCGCTGAAGTTCGTGCGCGCCGCCCGGCCCAAGGCGACGACCATCATCAACTTCAAACGCGGCTACCACGGCAAGACGCTCGGCGCCCTGTCGCTCACTCCGAACGAGGAGTACCAGGCGCCGTTCCGGCCGCTGCTCGGACCGGTGCGCACCATCCCGTTCGGCGACATCGACATGCTCGCGAGCGCCGTGCGCGAGATCGGTCCGGACAAGGTCCAGGCCATCGTGGTGGAGCCCATCCAAGGCGAGGCGGGCGTGATCGCGCCGCCGCCCGGGTTCCTGCGTGCCCTCGGCGCGCTCGCCCAGGAGCACGGCATCATCGTCGTGGCGGACGAGATCCAGTCCGGGCTCGGGCGCACCGGTCACTGGTTCGCGAGCGTCGCCGACGGGCTCGATCCCGACATCATCACGCTCGCCAAGCCTCTCGGCGGCGGCATCGTCCCGATCGGCGCGGTCATCGCGCGACGCGCGATCTACCGCGCGATGCTGTCGGGCGTGAAGTCGAAGCTGCACTCCAACACGTTCGGCGGCGGCGCCCTCGCCTGCGCCGTGGCGCTGCGCTCGCTCGAGCTCATCAACGACGAGGGGCTGGTGAAGAAGGCCCGGGACGACGGTGCCTACGGCCTGGAGCGGCTGCGCGACATCCGGGACGCCCACCCGCAGCTGATCGGTGAGGTGCGGGCGGCCGGCATGCTGTTCGCCATCACGATCAAGCCGGTGCTGCCGGGTCGGTTGCTGCCCATCGATCCGGCCCTCGTACCGCAGTTGTCGGCGTTCCTGGGCATCGCCGCGCTGCATCGCGCCGGCGTGCACGCGTGCTACTCGGAGAACGCCGAGGGCATCGTGCGCTTCACGCCACCGCTCACGATCCCGCGGCCGACGCTGGCGACGATGTTCGACCGGGTCGAGGCGATGGCGGACCAGCACAAGCGGCCGGTCAACCTGCTCAGGCTGCTGAGCGGCGGCGAGATGGCCCGGCTCGTGCGCATGGCGTTCTAGCGACCAGGCGTAGCCCCGCAGCCCCGGCACCGGCCCACACGCGTCGGCGATCACAGCGCATCGGTTCGATGCGAACGAGCAGGGACATCTCACCCTTCTCATTCATCGGCTGAAGCCGTACACCAGAGCATGTCCCCATCGGGTTCGTCGGGGCACGCGGCCCTCGCTCGCGTGCTCGAGAGCGAACGGCATGCCGCGAACCGCGTCGAGACGGCCGAGCGCACCGCGCGCGAACGCCTCGAGGCGGCTCGTACGAGCGCGGCCAACGAGGCTACGCGCTTGCGCGCGGCAGCCGATGACGCGGCGCGCTCACTCGTGGACGCCGCACGCTCGGACGCCGACCGGCTGAGCGCCGAGGCCGACGCCCGGTTGGAAGCCGCGCTCGCCGCAGCCGCCGATCGCGCCGAGGCCAACACCGCACTGGCCGTCCGACGCGTCGTGCGGTGGGTGTCGAGGTCGGGATCCTGAGGTGTTCTCCGCCGTGGGCTACGCCGCCGTGCAGGCGCGCGTCCGTGCCCGACGCTCGCGGCTGCTCGATGGCCCCGCCTGGCAGCGCCTGCTCGACCTGAACCGCCCGGCCGGCATCGTCGACGCGCTGCTCACCACACCGTACGGTCCGTACCTGGTCGAGGTGAACGGCGCCGACACCACGGTCTCGAGCGACGACGACCTCGCCAGCGCGCGCTTGGAACGCGGACTCCAACGTCGCTTCGACGACGAGACGCGTGGCCTGGCCGACCTCGTGCCGCCGCGCGCCCGGGATCTGCTCGACTGGTACGCGTCGGCGGCGCTCGTGCAGGACCTCAAGCTGTTGGTGCGCGCCCTGCATCACGGCCGCGGACTCGACGAGGCGCTCGCGGCGGCCGTCCGCATCCGCCCCGAGCACCCCGTGGCCCAGGAGCTGTCGCGCTCCCGCACGCTCGACGCCCTCCTCCAGGGCCTCGGACGAGGCCCCTACGCCCACGCGCTCGGCCAGGCCTGGGAGCGCTATCGGCTGGAGGGGCGAGCGTTCTACCTGGAGGTCGCTCTCGACCTCACGTTCGGCCGCGGGCTCGTGGAGCGCATCGAGGCGCTCGCAGGCGCCGATCGCGCCGACGCCACCGCGTTGTTGGGCGTCGCGCTCGCGCGCGGCAATCTGCTGTCCGCCGTGCGCTACCGCGCGCTCGCCGGGGTCAGCCCGGAGGAGATCGTGAACTTCTGCCTCCACCGCGACCTCGGCGGCGGCCTCGCCATGGTGCAGCGCGTCGCCGCAGGCGCATCCGTGTGGGACGAGGCGGCCGCCCTGGGCGTGCACCTCGCGCCGGATCGAGACGAGCGTTCGGCGCTCCTTGAGCTCGAGCGGATCACGGAGCGCGACCAGCGCACCGCCGCAGAGCGTCGCAACGGGCGCATGCCCTTCGGCATCGGCCTGGTGCTCGCCTACCTGATCGAACTGGCGGCCGAGGGGCGCGACCTCACGACGCTGGTGGAGGCCAAGGGACAAGACCTGGACGACACGGACCTGCGCCAACGGGTGCAGCGGGAGGTGACCTGAGTGTTGGTGCCCGAGCGGCTCCTCGAGGTGAGCATCTTCGTGGGCGAGCGTGACCTCGAGGCGGTGACCGCGCGCCTGATGCGCGCCGCGGTGCTCCACCCCGACGCCCACGACAGCGAGCGCTGGTCGCCGGCGCCCGCGTGGGGCGACCTGGCCGAGGCGTACCGCGGCCTCGTGCAGCGGCTCGAACGTGTGCAGGCCTCGTTGGGGCTGCCCGCCGGCGCGCCGCACACGGGGCTCGAACCGCGACCCCGCAGCGATCAGGCGGGCATCGACACGGCCGCGCTGCGCTTCGAGACGCGCGTAGCGGGGTGGCGCGAGCGGGCCGACGCCGTCGCGGCAGAGCAGCGCTCGCTCGAGGCCGCGATACGGCAGCTCGAGCTCCTGCACCCGCTCGAGGCGCCCGTCGAGGCGCTCCGACGCTTGCGGCACCACCACCTCACCATCGGCACGCTGCCGGCCGAGCACGTCGAGCGCGTCGCCGCCGCGTTGTTCCAAGTCGCCTTCGTGCTGGTGCCGCTCGAGCGGCGCGGCGACCGGAGCCTGGTCGCCCTGGCCACCGCCCGCGAGGACGCCCACGTCCTCGATCGCGCCCTCGCCAGCGCCTTCTTCGAGCCCATCGATCTGCCGGCCGGCGCCAAGGGACTCC
>SLSM01000173.1 GCA_007130445.1 Trueperaceae bacterium
CTCGTCGCGATCGTCTCGCAAGGCCGTTGCTCGCCGCTCGTCGAGGCGGCGAAGGCCGCGGGAGCAGAGGGCGCGACCATCGTGCGGGGCCGCGGTACTGGTGTCCACGAGGGTGCCAAGTTCCTCGGGCTGCCGATCGAGCCCGAGAAGGACGTCATGCTCGTGCTCGTGCCCGTCGGCGTCGCCGAGGAGGTGCTCGACGCGATGGTGACTGCCGGCCAGCTCGATCAGCCAGGCAAGGGCATCGTGTTCATGCTCGACGTGCCGCGCGTGGCCGGCATCGTGCACCGCGGCGAGGTGTTGCACAAGGCGGGCGAGGGGGACTGAGCGTCGGTCGCTTCGGTCACCTCGCCAGGCGCGGATCGAGTGCGTCACGCAGCGCGTCACCCACGAGGTTGAAGCCAAGCACCACCACGACGATCGCAAGGCCAGGGAACGTGGCCACGTGGGGCGCCACGGCCAGGTACTCGCGGCCTCGAGCGAGCATCAGTCCCCACTCCGGCTGCGGCGGCTTGGCACCAAGGCCGAGGAACCCGAGGCCAGCCGCGAACAGGATCGCAATGGCCATCTGCAGGCTCGACTGCACGATGATCGGCGCCATGACGTTGGGCAGGACGTGTCGGACGAGCGTCGGCAGCGAGCGCAACCCGAGCGCCCGCGCCGCCTCTACGTACTCGCGGTTACGCACCGAGAGGACGCTGCCGCGCACGAGGCGCGCATAGATCGGGATCGCGGCGATGCCGACCGCGATCATGACGTTGCGCAACCCGGTGCCGAAGGTCGCCACCAGGACGATGGCGAGCAGGATGCCCGGGAAGGCCAACATGATGTCGATGAGCCGTTGGATCACGAGATCGGTCGTACCCGCGTAAAATCCCGACACGGCGCCAACCGGCACTCCGATGCCGGCGCCGATGCTGATCGCGATGAGGCCGATGAAGAGCGAGATCCACGCGCCGTGGATGAGGCGACTGAGCAAGTCGCGGCCCTGCTCGTCCGTACCCATCACGTAGAACCTGACAGGTCCGTCGACGCCGAACAGCTTCCACTCGCTGCTGACCAGGCCGAAGAACCAGGTCCAGCGCTCGCCACGGACGAGGAGTCGGACCGGATACGCGTCCTCGCCCACGACGACCCCGGCTGACGGGCTTCTCGTCACCTCACGCACCCACACACCCAACTGGCCCTCGGGTCCACGCAGGCTCACACCGATCCCAGGAGGCACGTAGGTCGATCGCAGGGTCTGCCTGGTCGGCGAGTATGGCGCGATGAACGGTGCAAACGCGACCACGACAAGGAAGAACCCGATGATCGAGAAGCCGACGACGGCGACCGGCGACCTGAAGAGCTGCCGCCGCCACCGCTTGCGAGCGTCTCGCCCCTTGGCGCCGGTTGCGCCGGGACGCGCGGTCTCGCCGCCCAAGGCCGTTGGGTCCTCAGTCATATCGAATCCTCGGGTCGATGACGGCGTAGATGAAGTCAACGGCGATGTTGATGAGGATGAAGGAGACCGCGATCAACAACACGACGCCCTGGACAACGGGATAGTCGCGTGCCTGGATCGAGTTGACGAGCAGGCGTCCGATCCCGGGCCAGTTGAACACGGTCTCGGTGAGGACTGCGCCGGCCATGAGGTTGCCGAACTCGAGTCCGCCGATGGTGACGATCGGCACCATGGCGTTGCGAAAGGCGTGTTTCAACACGACACGATTGCGCACCAGTCCCTTGGCCGTGGCCGTGCGGATATAGTCCTGCGACAGGACTTCGAGCATGGCGGAGCGCGTCATCCGAGCGACGATCGCCATCGACGAGACGCCGAGCGTAACCGCCGGGAGCACCAGGTGCGCGAGTGATCCGCGACCCGCGACTGGAAACCATCCGAGTTCCACGGAGAAATAGAGGATCGCCAAAAGGCCGAACCAGAACACCGGCATCGACACGCCGATCAGCGCGCCGACGGTCACGAAGAGATCGGCCCAGGTGTTCTGCTTGATCGCCGCCACGACGCCGGCCGGTATGCCGATCAGCATTGCGATGGTGATCGCGCCCAAGGCCAACTCGAGCGTGTTCGGGAAGAACTGCTTGAGGTCGTCTATCACCATCCGCTGCGTGCGCGTCGAGCGTCCGAGGTCGCCTTGGCCAAGACTGACGACGTAGATGCCGAACTGCTCGTGAAGCGGGCGGTCGAGTCCGAACCGTCGTCGAATCGCTTCGATGGTCTCCGCCGGCGCGAACTCGCCGGCGAGGTACGTCGCCGGGTCGCCCGGGGCGAGACGCACCATGAAGAAGACGATGACGATGACACCGACGAGTGACGGCACGGCGATCAACACACGCCTGAGGGCGTACTGGAACACGCGCAACTCCCGTTGGATGGCCTGCCGAAGTCGTCCCGTCGACGATTGCGTTGGTTGGACCGCTGTGAGGAGGCCGGAGAAACACGAGGCGCTAGAGAAGCATGGCGTTCACCATGGCAAGTGGGGCTCGGTCCCCTGATGGGGGACCGAGCCCTGGCAGTCGATCAGTTCTTCGAGGCCGTATGCGCCAACAGGCGCTCGGTCGGGTGGATGACGAGGCCTTCCACGTTGTCGCGGACGGCGACGAGTTGCGCCTCGCTGTACAAGAACAGCCAGGCCGCATCGTCTCGGAGGATCTGCAAGACGTCGGCGTAGAGCTGCTGACGCAGCGAGTTGTCGTCAGTGCTGCGCGCGGCGTCGAGCAGGTCGTCGACCACGACGTTGGAGTAGAAACCGAGGTTGAACGCGGGCGGGTGCTGGGAGCTGTGGAACAGAGCGTAGAGGCCGTAGTCGGCGTCGCCGGTCACGGTGCCCCAGCCGAGCATGGCCATCGTGATCGAGTTCTCGCCAGCCGGACGGCGGGTGAGCTCAAGGTACGAGTTCCACTCGAGGGTCTCGATCGTGGCGTTGATGCCGACCTCGGCGAGCTGGCTCTGGATCGTCTCGGACGTTTGGATGTCGAGTGGGTAGCGTGCCGTCGGGCTGTAGAGCGTCGTGCTGAAGCCGTCAGGATACCCAGCCTCGGCCAGCAGCTGGCGGGCCCGCTCCGGGTCGTACGGGTAGGCGCCCACCGGGGTGTAGCCGAAGATTCCAGGTGCGACCGCCGCATCGCTCGGGCGCGCGGTTCCGCCGTGCAGGAACTCGGCGATCTCCTCGATGTTGACCGCGTAGTTGATGGCGCGGCGCACGCGGACGTCAGTGAACGGCTCCATCGTTTGGTTGAAGTAGATGTAGATGGTCCGCACACCGGACACGTTGTAGACGGTCACGTCAGGGTTGGCGTCGACACGCGCAACATCCTGCGGGAAGATCCGAGCGACGTCGACCTCGCCGGTCTCGACCATCGCAACGCGTGTCGTAGCTTCATCCACGGTCAGGAAGCTGACGCCCTCGACGCCCGGCATGTCGCCCCAATAGTCATCGAAGCGCACCAGGTTGACGCGGCTTCCGCGGTCCCAGGACTCGAAGCGGAAGGGACCCGTGCCGACGGGGTTCGCACCGTGGTCGTCCCCGAGCTCGGCCACCACGTCCGGGTGGACGATCGCCGTGCCGCTGTGGGTCAGGTGCGCGAGGAAGGGAGCAAACGGAGAAGAGAGCGTGAAGCGGACCGTGAAGTCGTCGACGACCTCGACCTCTTGTACGCGCGTCAGCAAGAACGTGAATGGGAAGCCGTTATCCAGGTCGAGGAAACGGTCCATGCTGCCCTTGACGACCTCCGCGTTGAACGGCGCTCCGTTGTGGAAGACGACGTCGTCGCGCAAGCTGAGCGTCCAGACGAGGCCGTCGCTGGAGACTTCGTGACCCGTAGCCAGGTGGGGGACGATCTCTCCGGTCGGCTCCCAACGGTAGAGCGTCTCGAAGATGTGGCTGGTCACGGTCGCGGACGGCGAGTCCGATGGCACGTGGGCGTCCAACGAACCTGGGTCGGTGCCCTGTGCAATCACGAGCGTCTGCGCCATGGACCACGAGAGCGTGATCGTCATGGCAAGTGCTAAAACGGTCCGGATCGAACGATGAAACATCCGGTCTCCTTTCGGCTGAGCCGACGAGTGTTGAGCCGCGTTACGTGTCGACGAGGTGCGCCAATCGCATCCGCGTCTACCCGTTCGAGGCAACTCGAACCACAGCGTATGGAACGCGCTACCCAAGCGTCAACAGTTCGTCATGGCATTCGACCCTTGCAACCTTCATCACGTGCTCATGAATGGGCGCACGACGTAGGCCAACGGCACGTGCCTCGTTGCCGAGGATCGTCCGACGATGGCCGGGAGGGCAACCAACCGGCAACCACGTACGGTGGAGCATCGTCTTCCCTGGCCAGGGCAAACGTTGAAGGAGGTGATCCTCCATGGGATCACGACAGGTGGGCGTCGAGATCGACGCCGCACATGCGACATTCGAACGCCTCATCGAA
>SLSM01000409.1 GCA_007130445.1 Trueperaceae bacterium
CGCCGCGCCGAGGGCCGTCGCCGCGGCGCCGGTCGGCGGGACATGGAGGGCGTCCGCGAGGCCGTAGACGCGGAAGACCGCCACGAGCATCGACCGCACCGGCTGCAATGAAGCCACGCGGCCGACCATGACCACGGCCGGGAGCCGCTCGGCTCGGACCGCGTTCACGGCGACGAGGGCGATCGTCTGCGCGACCATGGTCACGAGCCCTGCGGCGAGGTCGGCGCGGTCGACATCGGCGAGGACGGTCGCGGCCCGGGCACGCGCGACGGCGGGGTCGTCGTCGCCGGCGTCGTCGGCCAGGCGGCCCAGGCTCACGGCGGTCGCCGTCGGCGGGAGCGAGCCGAGGCCTTCGCCGAGGACGTCCGCGAGCGTGGTGTCGACGCGGCTGGCGTCGCCCGCCGCGGCCAGCGCTGCGATCGCCTCGGCGTCGTGCGTGCCCAGGAGCAGGCCGCCGAGCGCGCGCAGCGTGCCACCGCCGACGGGTGTGCCGGTGACGTGCGCGTACGCCGCGTCGCGCCCGGCCGACGCCGCGTGGGCCGATACCATCGCCGTGCCGGTGCCGCAGGAGACGACGAGCGCCGCCTCGAGGCCGGCCAGCGCGAGGCCGCCGCGACCGATCGCCTCCGGCTCGGGCACGGTGACGAGGCGCCGCGTCGACGCCGCCGCTCCGCCGTCGACGAGCGACGACGAGCGCCCACCGGACACGCCGACGAGGGCTCGACCGGTGGCCGCGCCGCCCAACGCGGCGAGGGCGTCATGAAGCGCCGTACCGGGCTCCCGCCCGCGCGTCGCGAAACCGCTGTGGGCCGTGACGCTGCCACCCGGGCCGACGAGGACGGCGTCGGTCACGCTCTGTCCCAGGTCGACGCCGACGAGCGTCGCTGCGCTCGGCGCGTGCGCGCCCGGTGCCCCCGCGTCGTCCGCCACCCGCTCAGCCCGGGTGACGCGCGCCGCGCAGTCGATGCGCGAAGCGCTGGCGCAGCTTGGCGACCTTCGGGTCGATCACGATGCGGCAGTAGCCGTGGCCGGGGTTGTCGACGTAGAAGCGCTGGTGGTAGGCCTCGGCCGGGTAGAACACATCTGCGTCGACCACCTCGGTGACGATCGGCGCGCCGAAGACGCCCTCGGCGTTCAACTGTGCGATCACGCGCTCGGCGTCGGCGCGCTGCTCGGCGTCGTGCACGAACACCGCCGAGCGGTACTGCGAGCCGACGTCGTTCCCCTGGCGGTCCTTGGTGGTCGGGTCGTGCGTGGCGAAGAACACCTCGAGCAGTTCGGCGTACGAGATCACGGCGGGATCGAACGTGACCTGCACGCCCTCGGCGTGCCCGGTGGTCCCCTCGCACACCTCTTCGTAGGTCGGGTTCACGACCTGGCCGCCGGTGTAGCCCGACACCACCGACGACACGCCCTCGATCTCGACGAACACGGCTTCGGTGCACCAGAAACAGCCACCGGCGAGGGTGGCGACGGCGTGGTTGGGATGGGCAGCGGTGGTCATACGCCCATGCTAGGCACGGCGCCGCTGGCTCGGGCGTCGTGCAGGATGCTGGCGCCGGCGCCCAGCGGCCGCACGCTCACGCCTGGCGCGTCTTGCGCCAGCGGGCGGGGCTGGTCCCGGTCGCCTCGCGGAAAGCACGTGTGAACCCGCTCGGGTCGGGGATGCCCGAACGGCGCGCGACCTCCTGCACGCTCAGGTCGGTGTTGAGCAGCAGGGCGCACGCCGCGCGGACGCGCGCCCCGCGCAGCAGCGTCGAGAACGACGCGCCGCACGCTTCACGCACGACGTGCCGGCAGCGTTCGGTCCCGACCCCGAGCACACGTGCGAGGTCGGTCAACGTCACCCGCTCGGCGTGGCGCCGCTCCAACCAGCGCTCCACCTGGGCCCGTCGTGACCCCCCGCCGTGGAAGGTGCCTGCCTCCGCGCCGTCGCGCAGTGCGCAGCGCAGCCGTGCGCCGAGCTGGCGCAGGTGTTCGCGCGCGCCGTCGAGTTCGGTCGGGTCCAGCATGCGCAGCTGCGCTCGTCCGGGGGGATCGAACGCCGCGCTCGGCATGTCGGACACGTCGATCGAGTGCTCTGCGGCGAGGCGCGCGGGTCCCGCGAAGAGCATCAGGATCAGCCGCCCCGACTCGAAGACCGGTTGGACCAACTCGACGAGGCCGGCATGGCACCGTTGCACCCGGCCTCGCGGCCACCGGCACGCCTCGGCGCGAAGGGCATGGCACTCGAACGCGACGCATCGATCGGCGTCCGCGCCCGCCTTGACCACACGGCAGATGCGCTGATGGTGACGGAAGCGATCGGCGCTGAGCGCGTGCCACAGCGCGTGCTCGAGGTCGTGCACGACGATCGGGAGGCGCAGGGCGCGCTCGGTCAGGGTGATCGCTCCCTCGAGATCGTCGGTCATGGGCCAGTGTAGCCGGATCGACCAAGAACGTGACCGCTTCTCCGCTTGGCGCGCGGTGCCCGGCGACGGTAGCCTGAGAGGCGCGCCATGCGCGCTGGAGGCCGATCCTGAGCGCAGCCGAGACGTTCACGCTCGAGCGCACCATCGAGCTGCAACGGGGCTACGACCTGGTGGTCGCCGGCGGCGGACCCGCCGGTTGCGGCGCCGCCGTCGCCGCGGCACGGCTCGGCGCCCGCGTCTTGCTCGTCGAGGCCAGCGGCTGTCTCGGTGGGATGGGCACGTCGGCGCTCGTGTCGGCCTGGTCGCACATGTCCGACGGTCGCGCGAGCGTGATCGGCGGACTGATGCTGGAGCTCGTCGAGGCGATGTACGAGCGTGGGCACATCGCCCCGAGCTACGACCGCTCCTTCTGGACCACGCGCCACAACCGCGGTCTCGGTTACGACCCCGAGGGCTACAAGCGCCTGTTGGACGAGTGGTGCGAGGGCGCAGGGGTGGAGGTCCGCCTCTTCACGAAGGTGATCGACGTGGACGCCGACGCCGCCGAGGGCCACGTCGCGGGCGTCGTGGTGCACGGCGTGGATGGCTACGCGTTCGTCGCCGCCGAGGCGTTCGTCGACGCGACCGGCGATGCGGTCCTGGCCGAGGCGTGCGGCGCGCCGAGCCTGCGGGCGGGTCGCGATACCGAGCGGATCATGCCGCCGACGCTCTGCGCGGTGCAGACCGGCATCGATTACGAGGTCTTCGACCGCGGCCTGCAGCAAGCGGCGGTCGAGCGTGCGATCCGCGACGGCTTCTTCAGCCAGGACGACCGGCACGTGCCCGGGCTCTTCCGCAGCGGACGCGACCACGCGATCATGAACGCCGGGCACGTGTTCGGCATGGACGCCCTCGACGGGAAGAGCCTCAGCGCCGGCATGCGGCGTGGACGAGCGCTCGCTGCGGAGTACACGGACTTCTTCCGGCGTTACGTCCCGGGTTGTGCCGACATCACGCTCGTCGCCACGGGCTCCCTGATGGGGGTGCGCGAGTCGCGGCGCGTGGTCGGTGAGTACGAACTCTGCTACGACGACTATCGCGAGCGTCGCCACTTCCACGACCAGATCGCCATCTACTGCAAACAGGTCGACATCCACGTCTACGACGACTCGCCCGAGGAGTACGAGCGCTACCTCCGCTCCTTCGAGGAGCGCGACGTGCTCGCACCCGGCGAGTCGTACGGCATCCCCTACGGTGTGCTCGTGCCACTGGGTTGGTCGAACCTGTGGGTGGCGGGACGCTGCGCCTCGAGCGACGTCATGGTGAACGGCGCCATCCGCGATCAACCCGCCTGCGTGATGATGGGCCAGGCCGCGGGCACCGCCGCGGTGCAGGCGTTGGGCTCGGGCGAGCGGGCCGACGCGCTCGACACCCGGCGCCTCGTCGAGACGCTGCGCGCGCACGGTGCCCACCTGCCCCAGGGCGAACTCCACGGCTCGATGACGCGGCGGACAACGGGGGTTGCCCGTCCAGGATGAGCCTTCGGTGTCCCGTCCACGTCGAACCCTCGCCCGGTGTGCGTGGCTGGGCCGGTCGCGGTGGGCCGCGGCTGGCCTGTGGCCGCGATGGACCGTTGTGCACGTACCTGCGTCATGGCACGCTGGAGCCATGACGCTCGCTCCTAGCACCGTCGCGTTTCGCCGCGCACACGGGCTCCGCGCTAGGTCACAGCGATGAGCCGACACCCGCTCACGAACCCCATCGTCGACACGCCTGGCGTGTCCGACCCGCACGCGCTGGTGGTCGGCGACGTCGTGTACCTGTTCACGAGTCACGACGTGGGCTTCGGCGTCGACGACTGGGTGATGCCCGACTGGCGCATCTACCGCTCATACGACCTGCGCACCTGGCAGCACGTCGGCACCATCGACCCGGCCGACACCTACCTCGGCGCCGGCCACACGGACTGCTGGGCGGGCGACGCCGTGATGCGCGAGGGGCGCTGCTACTTCTACTTCTCGAACCGCG
>SLSM01000373.1 GCA_007130445.1 Trueperaceae bacterium
CCGGACTCGGACTCCAGCGGGGTGCCTGGGCGGCGACCTTCGCGCACGACAGCCACAACGTGTTCGTGCTCGGCCGCACGCCGCGAGCGATGCAGGAGGCCCTGGACGCGCTCCTCGCCGTCGGCGGGGGCATGGTCGTCGTGCCCGACGAGGGCACCGCGCCGTTGGCGCTGCCACTGCCGCTCGCCGGGCTCCTCAGCGACGAGCCGATCGACGCCGTGGCGGCGCTGTTCGAGGCGTTGGAGCGGGCCCTGCGCGATGCCGGCGTCGGCGTCAAGCACCCCGTGCTGCTCCTGACGCTGCTCCCGCTGACCGTCAGCCCGGATTGGAAGCTCAGCGACAAGGGCGTGGTCGACGTCGCCGGCAGGCGCGTGCTGCCGACGTTGATCGAGGCGTGACGGCGGCCGCCGAGCTGCGCGCGCGGCTGCGCGACGACCTGCTCGCGCTCTGCGCCATCCCCAGTCCGAGCCGCGCGGAGCGGGCGGTCGTCGACCACGTGGCCGCAGCGTGCCGTTCGCTCGGCGCCAGCGTGCGCGAGGACGACGCGGGCCAGCGCGTGGGCGGCGACGCCGGCAACCTGATTGCCGAACTCCCCGGTGGTCGGCCCGAGCGTGTGCTCGTCAACGCCCACGTCGACACCGTGCCGCTGGTCCCCGGCGTACCCCTCGATCCCATCGCAGAGGCCGCGGACGACAGCGCCGGGGAGCGAGTGCTCGTGCGCTGCCGCGAGCGTCAGGTGCTCGGCTCCGACGACAAGGCCGGCGTCGCGATCGTGCTCGAGCTCCTGCGGCGTGCCGCCGCCACGCCCGTGGACGACCGACCGACGCTCGTCGCCGTCTTCACGGTCGGAGAGGAACGCGGTCTGCTGGGGGCGCAGGCGCTGGACGTGGCGGCGCTGCGCGCCGATCTCGGGTTCGTCTTCGATGGCGAGGTCGGCGTCGGTGAGGTGATCGCGGCGGCCGTGTTCAAGCAGGCGATCACGCTGCGCGTGCTCGGTCGACGCGCGCACGCGGCGCTCGAGCCGGAGCGCGGCGTGCACGCCCTGCTCGCCGCGGCGGCCGTCGTCCAGGCCTTCCCGCTCGGTCGAGACGGCGACGTGGTCGCCAACCTCGGTTGCGTCGAGGGTGGTGGCGCGAGCAACGTCGTGCCGGACGAGGTGGTACTCACGGGCGAGGCCCGCGCCTTCGACGAGCATGCACTGGATGCGCTCCTGGAGCGGATCGAGCGCCGCGCCCGCGAGGCCGTCGGGCCGCTCGAGGCGTCGGTCGAGTTCGCGAGCGAGCGGCTCTACGACGGCTACGACCTGGGCGATCACGTGCCGCCCATCGCGTTGCTGCGCGCCGCTGCCCCCGCGCACGGCATCGCGCTCGGCACGGTGCGCTCGATCGGCGGCTCGGACACGAACGTGTTCAACCGGCGCGGCGTGCCCACCGTCAACGTCGGGATCGGCATGCACGACATCCACTCGGTCGACGAGTGGATCGACGTGCGCGACCTCGCGCGGGCGTGCGCGTGGGTGGGGGACGCCCTGGGACTGGCCTGACGCGCCGACCTGCGCTCGCGTGCGGTCGCGCTCAGACGCGGAGAACGCCTGGTGAGCGTACATTGGTCCCATGGCCGATCACGTGCACGATCCCCAGCCGTGGCTCGACGACTGGGTCCAGGGACCGCCTCTCGGCCCACCGAGCTCGTGGGGCCGACCCGGCATCGCGATCCTGTTCAACCTCGAGTGTGCGGGGTGCATCTCGCGGGCGATCCCCTGGCTCAGGCGCGCTGAACCGGGCTTGCGCGACCACGCGGTCGTGTTCGCCGTGCACACGGCCTACGGGCACCGGGTGCTCGGGCGCGACGCGGTCGTCCCGAACCTCGAGCGCTTCGCGCGCGACTTCGCACGCTTGCCGTTCCCGGTCGCGCTCGATCGCACCGGCGAGTGGGCGGAGGGCATGGGTGCCCAGGGCACCCCGCACTGGTTCGTGTGGAGCGCCGACGGCGCCGTCGAACGCAGCGTGTACGGTTCCCAGGAGAACGCGCTCACCCGCCTCGGGTACGTGCTCGAGGCGTGGGGCGCAACGGCCGACGATCCGAGCGGGTGACCGCCACCGTGACCGTCACTCGTTGACGCGCACCTCGAGGCGGCTGCCGCCCTCGCCTGCGCTCACGACCAACTGCACCGGGATCAGACGCTTGAGGTCCTCGACGTGGCTGATGATGCCGATCAACCGGCCCGCCGTGTGCGGCAGCGTCCGCAGCGTGTGCGTCACCTGGTCGAGGGTGGCCCGGTCGAGGCTGCCGAACCCCTCGTCGATGAACAGCGCCTCGATCGGGTGGCGTGAGCGTTGCGCGATGTCGGAGAGCCCGAGGGCCAGCGCGAGCGCCGCCAGGAAGCCCTCGCCGCCGCTCAGCGTCTTCGCCGGTCGGCGCACGCTGTTCGCATGGTGGTCGGCGACCTCGAGGTCGAGCCCGCCGGCGCTCGCGGAGGTGGTGTCGCGGACCAGGTGCAGGGTATAGCGACCGGTCGTCATGTCGCGCAGGTGCTGGTTGCCGACCTGCAACACGTCGTGGAACTGCCGCTGGAGCACGAAGGTCTCGAGGTCGACCTTGGGACGGCCAGGCACCGTTCCTCCGGCCAGCCGCGCCAGGCGCGTCGCGGCCGAGAGCGTCGCCTCGAGTGCCTGATACGCCGCGTTCGCCGCGTCGAACGCGTGGGCCTGGCGTGCGAGCCTATCGTGCGCCTGTTGCGCTGCCGAGAGGGCCTCGTCGGCTTCTCGCCAGGCGGCGGTCGCTGCCGCGAGCGCCTCTTCGAGGCGCGTGAGCTCGGGACGTTCGACGTCGGTCAGCGCGGCCCGGAGCGCGTCGCGCTGCGCTGTCGCAGTCGCTCGCGCCTCGTCATGCGCGTCGATGCGCTCCTCGAGGTCGGTGATGGCGCGCTCGTCGAGGCGAGCGGCGAGGAAGGTCGCCTCGTCCGCGAAGCCGCCCGTCTCGAGGCCGTGGACGAAGGCCTCCTCGGCTTTCCGGGCGTCGCCCTCGCTCGCCACGTGCCGCACCGCGCGTTCCTCGAGCCGCGAGGCGATCGCGGCGAGGTCGCGCCGGGCGTCGGCCTCACGCTCCGTGGCCTGCGACAGCGCGTGCTCGAGCGCGTCGGCGTGGGCCGTGGCCGCCTCGAGCCGCTCCAGGAACCGCTCGGTGTCGGCGGCGTCGGCCGGGAGCTTCACGAGCGTTCGGTCGATGTCGCGCTGGAGCGCGTCCGCGTCGGCTTCGTCGCGGCCGATGGCGAGCGTGAGGGCGGCGAGGCGCGCATCGGCGGTCTCCGCCGCCTGGCCGAGCGCCTCGAGGCGTCGCTCGATCTCCGCGATGCGCTTCACCGCCGCCTGGGCGCCCGCGAGCGCGTCCGTGGCGTCGTCGAGGTCGCGCTCCAGCGACGTCGTGTCTGGACGCTCCGCGGACCAGCCCTGCTCCGAGAGCGCTGCGTCGCGTTGCGAGCGGTGCAGTTCCAGCGTCGCATTGATGCCGGCCCGCTCCTGTTGGAGCGTCTGGAACCGGTGCAGCGACGCTTCGAGCGCAGCCGGCTCGGTCCCGGGGTGCGGTGCGGGGTGATGCGTGCTGCCGCAGACGGGGCAGGGCTCGCCGTCACCCAAGCCGACACTGACGAGGCCGGCGGCGTGGGAGCGAAGCAGATGCAGCAGGGTGTCCGCACCCTCGCCGTGATCGTCGCCCGTCTCGAGGCGCTCGAGGTGGACGGTGGCGTCGGCGATCGTCGCCTCCAGCGAGACGATCGCCGCCAGCGCAGCGCTGCGCCGTTGGCACGCCTCGCGGCGCTCGCGCGCTGCCTCGAGCGCATCCGCGCTCACGCGGCACGCATCACGCTCGCCTCGCAGGTCGGCTCGCTCGGCGTCGAGCGCCTGGCGCCGCCCGCGTGCCCCGTCGAGTTCGGAGCGCGCTGCGGCGATGCGATCGCGGACGGCGGCGTGCTCCGAGCGCTGCGCGCCGAGGCCGCGGACGTCGGGCGCGAGGGCCGTCAGCTGCTGCACGAGGTCGCGCGCCTCGCCGCGCTCGCGATCACGGCCGCGCTCGCGGGCGAGTTCGGCGGCGGCCGTGTCGTGGTGGGTCCGAGCCCTCACCTCCTCCTCGCGCGTCGCGTCCCTGGCGATGAGCGCCGCGTCGCGCTCGGCATGTGCTCTGGTGCGTCGCTCGAAGGCGACCTCGAGCCGCAGCGCCCGCCGGGCCGCACGCAGACGCTCGCGCTCCGCCTGGATCGTGGCCTCGTCGGCCTCGATCGTGCGCAGGCGCTCCTCGTGAGCGTCGAGCTGCTCGAACCGCGCCAGCGTGGTGATCGCCTCGAGCCGTGTCGCGTGGGCGGCGTCGCGCTCGGTCTCGCGCTGCGCGCGCCGGGCGGTTGC
>SLSM01000037.1 GCA_007130445.1 Trueperaceae bacterium
GCAGCCTCTTCGGCGACGACAGCGATCTCTACACGCGGGTCAGCTACCTCCAACCGCTCCCGCGGATCGAGGAAGCGATGGAGCGCTTCGCGGGCGTCGTCGAGCGGCACCGCGGCGGCTGACGTCAGAGCACCCGCTGCTCGATGGCGTGGGTCGCCTGGAACCGGCTCGGTACCTCGACGTCGGCTTCGTGCACGATCATGGTGTTGATGGTCCGGTAGCCGTCGAGGCCGGGTCGGTAGATGCCGGGCTCGTTCGAGAACACCATGCCGGCAGCGATCGGCACGGTGCCGCCGGGTGCGAGCCAGGGGCTCTCGTGGCCCTGGAGGCCCATCCCGTGGCCGACGCGGTGACGGATGTGGTCACCGAGGCCGGCGTCGCGCAGCACGCGCAGGCCGGCCTCGTTCACGTCTTCGCCGAGGACGCCCGGGCGACAGGCCTCGCGCGCCGCGCGGTCGCACGCCTCGGCGGCGCGGAGGCACCGGCGCTGGTCGTCGTCGGCCCGCCCGAACACGAAGGTGGCGCCGCTCTCGGCGTGGTACCCACCGACGGCGACGCCGATCCCGGCGATGAGGACGTCGCCGGTGCGTGGCCGGCGCGGACCCGGTCGGCCGTGGGGGAGCGCCGCCTGCGGCCCGGTGTGGACGGTGCCGACGACACGCGTCGGGGTGCCTTCGAAGGTGGTGCCGAGCGCGTCGCGCATGTCGGCCTCGGTCCCGGCCAGTGCGGCCGCCAGGATGTCGAGTTCGGAGCCACCGGCCGCGGCGATGGACCCGGCCTGCGCGAGCACGTGTTCCAGGCAGCGGTCGGCGAACCGTGCCGCGGCGCGGATCAGGTCCAGTTCGTGGGCGCTCTTGCGCCACCGCAACCGCTCGACGCCGTCGAACGGCGAGAACCTGGCGCCGGCAGCGTCGAGCGCTGCCGCGACCCGCAGATCCATGCCGTCGATGCCCAGGCGCTCCACGCCCGCGTCCTGCGCCATCCACACGACCGGGTGCACGCGCCCCGGGAACTCCTCGTACGCCTCGATACGGGCGATCCCCGTGTCGGCGGCGTGCTCGCGCTCGAGCAGGGGCACGTACAACGTCACGTCCCCCTCGGCGGGCACGAAGCAGCCGACCGGACGCTCGTTCGGCGAGTGGAAGAATCCGGTCAGGTACACGACGTCATGGAAGTCCAAGCACAGCGCGCCGTCGAGCGCACGCTCGTGCAGCGTGCGTTGCGTGGCGGCAACGCGCGCGTGGTACTCGGCAGTGGTGATGGGGGTCGTTGTCGTCTCGGTCATCGGGAACCGGCCTCCTCGGGGCAGGCGTTCGGGGGTAGACGCAGGCCGCGCTCATAGTGTTACATTGTCGACAATCGATTGTTCACCTCTCGGACCATCCGTCGCGATACCACGACCACACGGCATCGGCACCACGGCACCACGGCACGCACTCGGCCAGTTGACTCGAAGCAGGAGGCATGACGACCGAACCCATCACCCCTCTGCGTTCGAGCGACGCCCTCGGCGAGATCGCCAACGTGCCCCTGGGTGAGCGCATCGCCGATCAGCTGCGACAGCAGATCCTCGACGGTGAGCTTGCGCCAGGCACACCGCTCGTGGAGATCGCATTGGCCTCCGAGCTCGGCGTGAGTCGCGCGCCGGTCCGCGAGGCGCTGCGGATCCTCGGTCTCGATGGCCTGGTCGAGACCGTCCCGTACCGCGGCACCACCGTGCGCGGACTGCACCGGCGCGACGTGGAGGAGCTGTACCGCATGCGTGCGCTGCACGAGGGCTTTGCGATCCGCCGCATCGTCGACACCGGACGCCACCGCGACCTCGCGGAGCTCCACGCCTGCTGCGATGCCATGGCCGCGAGCGGAAGCGACGCGCGAGCGCTGAACCTCGTCGACGAGCGCTTCCACGCCACGCTCATCGAGCTGGCCGACCACGCGCTCCTCACCACCTTCTGGCGCACCATCGCGATGCAGGTACGCCAGGTGATGGCCATGTGCAACCGCCAGATCGCCGATCCCATGGTCATCGCCGCCAACCACCGCCGCATCGTCGATGCCATCGCCAGCGCCGACGCCCAGACCGCGATCACGCTGCTCGAGCAACACATCGGCGACGTGATCGATCAGGTGCTGAACGAATGGTCGAGGGGAGACGCGAGACGATGAACGCTCCGATCAGGACCGTCCTGGTGGGCTTGGGCGCGCGCGGGCGCTACTGGGCGCAGGTGATGCACGCGGAGCCGCGCTGTGACGTGATCGCCTACGTCGACCCAGCGCGCGAGGCGCTCGAGCGCGCCGACGCGACGTTCGGTGCGCGTCCGGGCTTCACGTCGCTCGACCAGGCGCTCGCCGTGCTCGAAGGCGTCGATGCGCTGGTGCTCGCGACGCCGCCGAGCGGGCGGGAAGCGCAACTCCGTGCCGCCTGCGAGCGCGGTCTGCCCGTCTTGGTCGAGAAGCCGCTGGCCCTCGATCTCGTGGAAGCCGCCCGTTTCGTCGCGATGTGCGAGGACGCCGACGTGCCGCTCATGGTGGGGCTGAACTTCCGCTACCTCGCCGTGACGACCGAACGCATGCGCCTGTACCGCGACGGCGTCGTCGGGCGGCCCGAGTTCACGCGCTTCACGTACGAGCGTTGGCGCGACGGCCATCGGCCAGGCATCAACCGGTATCCGCTGACCATGGAGCATCCGATGCTCTGGGAGCAGTCGATCCACCACTTCGACCTGCTGCGCTTCGTCTACGGTGTCGAGCCACGGACGGTCGCGTGTCACGCGTGGAACCCGTCCTGGAGCATGTACGCGGGCGAGACCAACGTGGCGGCGTTGTTCGCGTTCGAGGGCGGTCTCCTCGCGAACTACCAGGGGACGTGGCAGAGCGGCTGGTCGGCACCCGGCTTCGAGTGGCGCACCGACGCCACCGCGGGCATCGTCACCCAGTTCGACCAGTTCGGAGATCTTCGCTTCGCGCGCCGCGACGAGGCGGAACTCATCAGCGTCGAACTCCCGCCGCACGAGATCTGGGTCACCGAGACGGCCGGCCTGCTGCGCGCGTTCGTGGCATCGCTGTGCGACGCCGCCCCGCTCGAGTGCAGCGCTCGCGACCATCTCAGCTCCCTGGCGATGGTCGAGGCCTGCATCCGCTCGAGCCGAGATCGGCGCGTCGTGGACGTTCACGAGGTGTTGCACGAGGCGCTCGAGGCGACGGCATGAGATGCCCACGAGCGAGCCTGCACGCGGTCCGACACGGCCGCTCGGAGCGACCACCCTGACGACTCCGGAACGAAGGCGCCCTGCGGGGCGAGAAGGGAGACTCCGCACGAGGATGTTGAGGGGCACGACGTACGACAGCATGTCGACTTCCACGGTCGACAGCATAAGGAGACACTGCATGCGCATTCGCACACTCGCCGCCATGATCGCGCTCGGTCTGGCGCTCTCGTTCCACGCTTCGGCGCAGATGCCCGATGCGAGCACCCTCGTCGTCGCGCAGAGCGTCGACGCCAGCAAGCTCGACCCGGCCGACACGGGCTCCCGCCCCGAGGCCAACATCGCCGCCCACCTGTGGGGCACGTTGGTCAAGACCACCAGCGACGGCGACCTCGAGCCGTACTTCGCCGAGAGCTGGAGCATGAGCGACGACGGCACCGAGATCACCTTCCGGCTGATGCCCGGCCTGCAGTGCCACGACGGTGAAGCCCTGACGGCCATCGACGCCGCCTACAGCTTCAACCGCGCCAAGGACCCCGAGCTCGCCTTCACCGGCAACACCCCGGGGTTCATCTTCGCCTCGCTCGGCTTCATCGAGGCCCGCGCCGACAGCGACCTCGACGTCACCGTCGTGATGGAGCAACGCAACCCGATCGCGTTGGGCCTGATCGGTGAGGTGTTCATCCACTGCATGGACAGCTACATGGCGATGGACAAGGACACGGCCGCCGACAACCCGGTCGGCTCCGGCCCGTACCGCTTCGTCGAGTGGGTCAAGGACGACCGCGTCGTGCTCGAGCGCGTCGCCGACTACCCCCTCGCCGTCGAGGGTGCGTTCGACCGGATCGTCTGGCGCGTCATCCCCGAAGCCTCGACCCGCGCAGCCGAGCTGATGGCCGGCAACGTCGACATCGTCGCGAACGTCTCGCCCGACCAGGCCGCGACCATCAACGCCAGCGGCCGCGCCCAGGTGCAGGCCGTAGCCGGCACGCGCCGCATCTACGTCGGCTTCAACCTGCGCGAGGAGTTCGCCGCCACGCAGAGCAACACCGTCGCGATCGAGGCCATCAACAACGTCCTCGTGCGTCGCGCCATGAACCACGCCGTCGACGTCGAGACCATCTGCACCCAGTTGCTCGGCACCGACTGCGAGCGCGCGACCGGCCTCGTGAACCCGCCCAACGAC
>SLSM01000341.1 GCA_007130445.1 Trueperaceae bacterium
CCGGCCGCCTCGAACAGGTCGGCGCGGTAGAACAGCACGCTCGACTCGATCTGCAGCGGCAAGCCGAACAGGCCGCCCGGGGCCTGGAAGGTGCCGAGCGCACCACCGAAGAAGTCTTCGAGGTCGAGGTCGGGGTTGGTCAGCGTGGGGTCGGCGACGAAGTCGTCGAGGTAGCGCATCCAGCCTGCGCCGAGGTACTGCGCGCCGACCTGGCCGGGCATCACCATGTAGCCGTCGAGCGTGGGCGCCGCGCTGCTCACTTCCAGGATGCGGCGTTGACGGAACTGGTCCTCGGGGAAGACCTCGAGGGTGACGTTGATGCCGGTCAGCTCCTGGAACTCCGGCACGAGCGGCTGCAGCCAGTTGGTGTACGGGTGTTGGTTCATCATGAACCGGATGCTGGTGCCCTCGAAGCGGCGCCAGTCGAAGTCCTGGGCCGACGCGGTCGCGAGACCGAACGCGACGGCGGCCAGGACGGCCAAACGCAAGGTCGCTCTGAGCATGTGGACCTCCGTGGGTCGTCGCGACTCGGAGGCCGCTCACGGACCCGGATTGTAAGGCAGCCTCCAATCTACCACGACGTCGTGAAGCGCTGTGGCTCCGCTCAGCGCCACGCGCTGAGCGGCAGCGGGCCCGCCTCCGGTCCCGCCGCTCCCAGCAGCGTCTCGGCGATCCACCGCGCGACGGCCGGGTCGTACTGCTGATCGATGTGGTGCAGGTAGGTCCACGGAAGCTCGGCCCCCGGATCGTCGAGGTCGGGGCGGTACCAGGAGCCGGGCAGCGTCTCGTCGCCGACGCTCCACTCGCGTCCAGCGGCGAGGTACGGCCAATCACGGCCGCCGAGCAGCAGGCCGAGCGCGGAGTCGACCGGCACCACGCCGTCGGCGTCGATGTCGCCGTCGCCGATGCGACCCTCCGCGGCGCCGAGGGGCTCGGTATCGCCGGGCGGCTCTCGCTCCAGCACCAGGTCACGCACGAGCGCGACGGTCGGGGCATCGACGTCCGACAGGTCGACGCCGTCGACCGATCCGACGTCCAGCACGAAGGGTTCGTCCGAGCAGCGCACGAACAGGCACCAGACGCGCTCGATAGGCCCGCGCGTCGGCACGTCGCCGACGTATGGCCCGCGCAGGTAGTCGACGCGGCTGCTCAACTCGATCGTGAAGCGCGCGCCCTCGGGACCGAACGCGACGCGCTCCGGGCCGGTCGGCACGCGGGTCACGAGATCGAGCACCTCGGCGGGGGCAGGATGGTCCTCGACGCTCCCCCAACCGCGCGCCGGTACGCCGAGCGAGTACATGCTGGGATCGGCGAGCATCATCTGCAGCGTGTAGCGAACGTACGCCTCGGCGTCGATGCCGAGCCGCTCGGCGTACCACAGCGCGAGCTCGAGCTCGATCCGGTCGCTCACCAGCGGGTCGACGAAGAAGCGGCCACCTGGCGATCGCGACGCCAGCGCGTACACGGGGACCAGGCTGCCGTCGCCGCGCCGGGCGCGGTGAGGCGCCAGGAGCCCGTCGACGGGATCGTTCAGGGCCGCCCACACGTCGCGACGGAGGTGCTGCGTGGCCGGATCGTCGAGGCGCAGATAGCTCGCCGTCTCCTGGACCAGCGGCAGCAGCCAGCGCCGCGCGAAGGCGTTCGGGCGCACCATCTCGTCGACGACGATGTGCTCGACCCGGGCGATGAGCATCGCCCGGTCGGCCGCTTGCGACCCCTCGTGCGGAGTACCGAGCGTCAGCAGGTAGAGCGTCCGATCGCGGATCCGGTCGATGTCGTCGCGTGTCTGCTCGGGTACGCCGAACGGGCCGTCGTCGACCGGCGGATTCGTCAGCAGATGCCGCCCGACGAGACCCCCCATGCTGTGGCCGATGAGCACCACCTGCGCGTCGGCGCCGGCGAGGTCGGAGAAGGCCTCCAGCCCCTGCGTGATCTGGCGAGCGGCGGTGGTCGTCTGCTCGCCGAGCGCGCGTGAGCCGTCGCGCGTGACCAGCAGGGCAGCGCGCCGCGGTGTGGCCCCGTCGCCGCCCCCGTCACCTATGGGGAGCACCAGGCCGTCTGCGGCAGCGCTTCCCGACGGCGCGTTCGTCACCCAGTGCTCGAGCCCGAGCGGCGAGCCGTCGACGCGCTCGAGGTCGTGCCCGCCCAGCAGCGCGCGCACGAACGCGTGGCCCCAGTAGTGGCGCGCGAAGGCGTGGCTGCCGACGCGCTCGTCGATCTCGGGACTCGGCGACATGCCGTGGAGCAAGACGATCAGCGTGGGCCTGATGGGGTCGAAGTCGAACGGTTCGGCGCCGGCCGGCAGCGCCGCCGGCGTCTCGAGCGGCCACGGCGGCAGCTCCGGGAGCTGCGGGGACGTCGCTGTGGCGCGGGCGAGCACCTGCCCCGCCAGGTCGACCGCCTGCCGCTGCAGCCACCACGCGACGAGCCCTGCGACGATCACGAGGACCAGCGGCGCGACCAGCCAGCGCAGCCAGCGGCGCCGGCGCGCGGTCGTGGGCATCGCTCAATCCACCTCGACGGGCGCCTCTGCGGATGCCAGGGCCGTGGCCGAGCCCGCGCGTGGCGGCAGCTTCTTGCCGGGGTTCATGATGCCGGCCGGGTCGAGCGCGTCCTTGATGGCCCACATCAGTTCGACGGCGTCGCCGTGCTCGGCGCGCGCGTAGGCGAGCTTGCGCAGGCCGATGCCGTGCTCGCCCGTACAGGTGCCGCCGGCGGCGAGGCTCAGGCGCACGAGCTCGCCGTAGGCGGCGTCGAGCCGTGCCTTCGCGACGGCGTCGTCGCGGTCGTAGAAGAGCGTCAGGTGGAAGTTGCCGTCGCCGACGTGACCGATCAGGTAGGCCGGCAACGCGAGCCGCCCCATGGCCTCGAGCGAGGCCTCGATCACCTCGGCCAGGCGCGAGACGGGCACGGCCAGGTCGGTGATCACGTTGGCGAGGCCGGGGTTCACGGCGACGAAGCAGTAGTAGGCCTGGTGGCGGGCCTTCCACAGCGCCCGCAACGCGTCGCCGTCGCGCGCGGCCTCGGCCGTGACCGCGCCGTGCTCGCGCGCCAGCGTCAGGGCGATCTCGGCGATCTCCTCGACCCAGCCTTCGTCGCCGTGGAACTCGAGGAACACGGTGGGTGCCTCGGGGAGCGTCGTGCCGAGGTGGCGGTTGATCGCTCCGATGGCGGCCGGGTCGAGCAGCTCGCAGCGCGCCAGCGGGGTGCCGGACTGGATCAGCTCGGTGACGAAGGCGACGCAGGTCGCGACGTCGCCGAAGGCGCAGCGCGCGCCGATCACCGCAGCGGGTCGGGCGGCCAGCTTGACCGTGAGCTCGGTGATCACGCCCAGCGTCCCCTCGGCGCCACAGAACAGCTTCGTGAGCGCGTAGCCGCTGCTCGACTTGCGCGCGCGTCCGCCGGTCCGTACGACCGCTCCCGTCGGCGTCACCACCTCCATGCCGATCACCAGGTCGCTCGTGACGCCGTAGCGCACCGCCATCGTGCCGGACGCGTTGGTGGAGGCCATGCCGCCCAGCGACGCCTCGGCGCCGGGGTCGACGGGGAAGAACAGGCCCGTGGCCTTGAGCGCCTCGTTCAGGCGCGGGTAGGTGACGCCAGGTTGCACGACCGCCAGGAAGTCCTCCGGCAGCAACTCGAGGATGCGGTCCAGGCGCGTCAGATCGAGCGAGATGCCGCCCTGGACGGGGATGGTGTGCCCCTCGAGGCTCGAGTTGACGGCGACGGGCGTGACCGGCGTTCGAGTGCGGTAGGCGTACGAGACCACGCGCTGGACGTCGTGCGTCGACTCCGGATAGACGACGACGTCGGGCCGCCGCGACCGGTCGACCGACTCGCCGCGGGCGTGGAGGTCGAGGGCGCTGTCCGAGACGTCGACCTGATCGTCGCGCAGGATCGCACGCATGTCGGCGACGAGCTCTCCACTCGCGGGGGCGGGATCGGGCGATGCGTTCATGGCGCACATCGTATCCGCGGCGGCGGCGGCTGGCCCTGAGGTCTCCATCGCGAGCGCCGTCGCGCCGACGTTTGACGGAGCCCCGGGCGCCCGGTAGCGTGTGGCGGCAGTGCAGGCCACGGACGCCGGGGGTGGCTGACGCGAAGACGTGGACCGTTCACGACTGCGTGGCGAGATCCTCACCGTGACGCCGTCGACGATGCCGCCGCGCATCGTGTGGAGGTACGCATGAGGATCGCCCGAACTGACCTTCGAACGCTGGCAGCGACGCTGGTGCTGGTGACCGCCTCGTGGGGGGTGGCGCAGGCGCCGCGGACGCTGGTGATGGCCCAGGGCGTCGACATCCACGGCTTCGACGTCCACGACCACAACCAGACGGCCG
>SLSM01000310.1 GCA_007130445.1 Trueperaceae bacterium
GCCGAGCACGAGCAGGCCGCCCTGGTGGTCGAACAGGCCGAGTTCGCGCGGGCTGGCGAGCATGCCCTCGGAGCGCACGCCGCGCACCTCGCGCGCCTCGACGCGCACGCCGAGCGCCGGCAGTTCGGTGCCGGGCGGCACCCAGGCGCTGCGCAGCCCGACGCGGGCGTTCGGCGCGCCGCAGACCACCTCGGCCTCGCGCTCGCCGGCCCGCACGCGCACGACGGTGAGGCCGTCGGCGTCCGGATGCGGCCGCACGTCGATCAGGTCGGCCACCAGCACCCCGGCCGGGGCGCCGGGGAGTTCGAGTACGGCGTCGACCGGGAGGCCGAGGCCGTCGAGGGTGGCGACGAGCTCGTCGACGCTCGGCGCCTCGCCCAGCATCTCGGCCAGGGCGCCGACCGGGACCCTCACGCCACGCCCCGGAACTGCCGCAGCACGCGGACGTCGCCGCGGTACAGGTCGCGGATGTCGCTGACGCCGTACGTGACCATCGCCATGCGCTCCAGGCCGAAGCCGAAGGCGAAGCCGGTCACGTCCTCGTAACCGACGGCGCGGAAGACGTTCGGGTGGACCATCCCGCAGCCTCCGAGCTCGAGCCACTCCTCCTTGCCGGTCTTGGGGTGCGTCCACCAGATGGCGAACTCGGCGCCGGGCTCGACGAACGGGAAGAAGGTCGGCTGCAGCCGGGTGCGGGTGCCGGGACCGAAGAGCGCCACGGCCATCGCCTCGATCGCGCCGCGCATGTCGGCCATGGTGATGCGCTCACCGACCACGAGGGCCTCGAGCTGGTGGAACTGCGCCTCGTGCGTCGTATCGACCGCCTCGTTGCGGAACACCTTGCCGGGCACCACCACCTTGAAGGGGGGCCGGTGGTCGCGCATGTAGCGCACCTGCATGGGGCTGGTGTGGGTGCGCAGCAGGCGGCCGTCGGTGGTCCAGAAGGTGTCCTGCGTGTCGCGCGCGGGGTGCTCGGGGGGGAAGTTGAGCGCCTCGAAGTTGTGGTGGTCGTCCTCGAGCTCGGGGCCCACGACGACCTCGTAGCCGAGCGTGCGGAAGACGTCGGTGAGCTTGTGCATCACCTGCGTGAGCAGGTGGTGCGCGCCGGCCGCGGGCCGCAGGCCGGGGAGCGTGACGTCGACGCGTTCGCGCTCGAGCTGGGCTTGGACGGCGGCCGCCTCGAGGGCGCGCTCGCGCTCGTCGAACGCCTGCTCGACGGCCTGCTTGAGGGCGTTGATCTCGGCGCCGGCGGCGCGCCGCTCCTCGGGCGCCAGGCCGCCGAGCGTCTTGAGGCGCTCGGTGACGCGCCCCTTGCGGCCCAGCCAGGCAACACGTAGGAGCTGCAGCGCCCGCGCGTCGGGCGCGGATCGGATCTCGGCGAGGGCCTCTTCGAGCATGGGTGCCTCCTTCGGCACAGAAAAGCACCGCCACCATCGGCCGTGGGGCGGTGCGCAGGGTCGGGGTCGGGCGCGTCTGGTGCTCGCCTGGCCTCAGGCCCTCCGCGAGCGGGTAAAGCGTGCATGACGCGAGACGCGCATGCCGTCGAGCATAGCCGTGCCCCGCCGGGGTGTCAATTCACGTCGGCGCGCGTCGTGTCGTCGTCGCCGCGGAACACGTCGACGTACCAGGCACCGGCGTGCGGCAACGCGTCGCCGAGCCAGCCGGGGCCGAGCGCTCGCTGCAGCCAGGCGGAGGCCGCCGACTCGTCCGCGAAGGGCCCGACCATGACGGTCGTGCCGGACCAGGCGTCGGGCGTGACCGGCACGCCGAGCTCGCGCCGTCGACCGCGCAGGTCGCGCACCTCGCGCAGGTAGGTGCCGCGGCGGCGCTCGCTGCTCTCGACCAGCAGCGCGTCGAGGCCGCGCTCGAAGGCGGCGGCCTGCTCCGAGCGCAGCGGCGCGCGCAGGTACAGCGGCACCAGGCCGGCGTCGTCGGGGTCGTCGCGCAACAGCTGGGCGTCGGGGGCGGCCGCCCACACCAGCTGCGCGAGCGTCTCGAGCAGCGCGGGGTGTGCGCGGAGCAGCGGGACGGTCGTGGCGCCGTCATCACCTGCCGTGTCGGCGGCGTCCGGGCTCGCGCCGCGGTCGCGGGCCGAGCGGCCACGGCCGCTCATGCCGGCGTGAGGCCGTGGCTGCGAACCAGCGCGTGGCTGCGGCTGGGCACCGCGCCGTCGACCAGTCCCAGGCGGTGACAGGCCGCGTCGAAGCGCTCCACGGCGTCCGCGCCGTCCAGGCGTCGCGCCAGCACCTCGATCAGGCGCCGGTACGGGCGCACGCGGGCGGCCTCGCCCATCAACCCGAGCCGCCACACGGTCCCCGCGGTGGGTCCGAGGCCACCCGCCAGGCTGATACCGTCCTCGACGCGCAGGCGGGCGCGCAGCGCGGCGTCGTCGACACCCGGCGGCAGCGTCACGGCCAGGACGGTCGGGAGGCGGTACGCGGCGGGCACGGCGGCCGCGAAGCCGAGCGGCTCCAGCGCGGCCAGCACCGCTTCACCCACGCCGGCGGCGCGTGCGGCGCGCGCCTCGAGCCCCTCGAAGAGCGCCGCCCGGATCGCCTCGCCGGTGGCCCAGTGGAGGTGGATCGGCACGGTGTGGTGGTAGCGCCGGCCGCCGTCGCCGGTGAGCCAGTAGCCCTGCATGCCGAGCACGTCGGCGTACCACGACACCACGGGCGTGCGGCGCGCGGCCACGGCCTCGAGCGCGCGCCGCGAGTAGGCGACGGGCGCCAGCCCGGGCGGCGCCGAGAGGCACTTCTGCGAGCCGGTGTAGGCGTAGTCGATGCCGTGCGCGGCCATCGCGAACGGGCCCATGCCGACGGTGGTGACCGCGTCGACCGAGGCCAGGGCCCCGACCTCGGCCGCGATGTCGGTGAGCTCGGCGAGCGGGTTCAGCACGCCAGTGCTCGTCTCGCCGTGGACGAACGCCAGCACCTTGGGTGGCCGTGCGAGCGCGGCGCGGCGCACGTCGCCCGGGTCGAGCGGCGCGCCGGCGGGCGCGCGCACCACCTCGACGTCGGCGCCGACGCGCCGCGCCATCTCGGCCATGCGCTCCCCGAACACGCCGTTGCTGGCGACCAGGGCGCGTTCCCCCGGCTCGAGCAGGTTCGCCATGCCCGACTCCATGCCGAGCGACCCGGAGCCCGCCAGCAGACAGGTGAAGGCGTCGTCGGCGGCGCCGTAGAGGCGCTTGAGGTCGGCGACGATCGCGTCGTTGTACGCGAAGACGTCGTCGTCCATGTGGCCACGCATCGGCCAGGCGAGCGCCGCGGCAGCCCACGGGTGGATCGGCGTCGGACCGGGCGTCAGCAGCGTCACGTCGTCCATCCAGGGTCCTGCGTCCATCGGGGCTCCTCGCTCGAGCGGCGCGTGTGCACGGTGCGTGCGCGCCCTGCGCACACGCCCACCCGCTCGGCGCTGGCCGCGCGGGCGTCCGGCTGCCGCGGAGTGTACCGGCGCGGAGCGCCTGCCGCAAGGGGTTGCATCGCAATCGGGTCGCACGATCTCTGGCGCCGGGCACGCGCTGCGTGCTACGATCGCGGGCGGACAACGACTCGGCCCAGGTCGAGGGCGGGTTCTGCGAGCCCGCCCTCGACGCGTGAAGAGCCGAGTCAGGCGCCATGCGAACGCACCGCCGGCGAGCCACTCGCGGGCCCACCGGTGGACGGTTCGAAGGACGGACCGGACGGAGGCGCGAGATGGACTTGACGGAAGCTGCGCGCGACGTGCTGACCCCCCTCGGCTACGAGGTGTTGGAGCTGCACGTGTCCAGCGGTCGTGGCCCGCGTCGGGTGCTCTTGCGCATCGACCGTCTCGACGAGGCCGTGGTGTCGGTGGAGGACGTGCGGTCGGCGGCGGAGGCCTTCGGGCTCGAGCTCGACCGGCTCGACCCGATCGCCGACGCGTACCGGCTGGAGGTCGAGTCGCCCGGCGCCGAGCGACCGCTCGTCACGGCCCGCCACTTCGAGCGCTTCGCCGATCTGCTTGTGAAGCTCCGCGTGGGTGGCGAGACGCTGAGCGGCCGCGTCCGTGCGGTCGACGGCGACATCCTGACCGTCGAACTCGACGGTGGCGAGCGGCGCGAGGTGGCCCTGGCGGCCGTCGAGCGCGCGCGACTCGCAGAATGGCCCGACACGCCGCGCTGAGCGGCGCTGGGAGCGCGACCCACGAGGCGTGGGGCGATCCCGACAACCGAATAGGAGTGGTGATGAACAAGGACTTCATGGACGCCCTGAACCTGCTGGCGGCCGAACGCAACCTCGACAAGGAACAGCTGCTCGACAGCATCCAGGAGGCGCTCGAA
>SLSM01000232.1 GCA_007130445.1 Trueperaceae bacterium
AACGGCGGCCATGTTCGGTCGCAGCCCGCGCATCGTGCTGGAGCCGGCGAGCCGACGCTCACGCGTCGCGTGCGGCGTGCCGATGGACCGGCGCCGTCGACGGGGCGAGGGGCGTGTTGCCACGGATCAGGTCGGCGGCCTTCTCGGCGATCATCATCACCGGCGCGTAGATGTTGCCGTTGGTGATGATCGGCATCACCGAGGCGTCGACCACCCGCAGGCCTGCGAGCCCGTGGACCGCCATGGTGGTCGGGTCGACGACCGCCATCGCGTCGGTGCCCATCTTGGCCGTGCACGAGGGGTGCAGCGCCGTCTCGGCGTCGCGGGCGACCCAGTCGAGGATCTGCTCGTCGGTCTCGACGTCCGGGCCGGGCGAGAGTTCGCCGCCGTCGAAGGGGGTGAATGCGCTCTGCGCCAGGATGTGACGCGCGGTGCGCACCGCCTCGAGCCACTCCTTGCGGTCGTTGGGGGTGGAGAGGTAGTTGAAGCGCAGCGAGGGGTGCTGGCGCGGATCGGTGGAGACGATCTTCAGCTCGCCGCGCACGTCGGAGAACATCGGTCCGACGTGCACCTGGTAGCCGTGGCCGTTCGCGGGCGAGCTGCCGTCGTAACGGATCGCGAGCGGCAGGAAGTGGAACATCAGGTTGGGCCAGCCGACGTCGTCGTTCGAGCGGACGAAGCCGCCGGCCTCGAAGTGGTTGGTCGCCCCCGGTCCCCGGTGGAAGAAGAGCCACTGGAAGCCGACCCAGGGGCGGCGCCACCAGGCGAGGTGCGGCGCCATCGACACCGGCTGCGTGCAGGCGTGCTGGATGTAGACCTCGAGGTGGTCCTGCAGGTTCCGGCCGACGCCGGGTAGGTCGGCGACGACGCCGATCCCGAGCGAGCGCAGGTGCTCGGCCGGTCCGACGCCGGAGAGCTGCAGGAGTTGCGGCGAGGCGATCGCTCCTCCGCACAGCACGACCTCGCCCGCCTGAACGGTGCGCTTGGTGCCGCGGTGCTCGTACGCGACGCCACTGGCGCGCGTGCCGTCGAAGAGGACGCGCTCGACGAAGGCGCGGGTGCGGATCGTGAGGTTGACGCGGCCGCGGATCGGATCCAGGTACGCCTTGCTCGCCGACCAGCGGCGTCCGCGGCGGATGTTGCGGTCGAAGGGGGCGAAGCCCTCCTGGCGGAAGCCGTTGACGTCGTCGGTGCGCCCATACCCCGCCTGCTCGACTGCCTCGAAGAAGGCGGCGTGCAACGGGTTGGCGGCCGGTCCGCGCTCCAAGACCAATGGGCCCTCGCCGCCGCGGTACGCGTCGGCGCCGGCCGTGCACGTCTCCATCTTCTTGAAGTACGGCAGGCAGTGCGCGTAGTCCCACGCCTCCATACCCGGTGCCTGCGCCCAGCGGTCGTAATCCATCGGGTTGCCGCGCTGGAAGATCATGCCGTTGATCGACGACGAACCGCCGAGCACCTTGCCGCGCGCGTGGTAGACGCGGCGGCCACCCATATGCGGCTCGGGGTCCGAGCGGTAGCGCCAGTCGTAGAAGCGGCTGCCGAGGGGGAACGGCAGCGCGGCAGGCATGTGGATGAACACGTCCCAGGGCCAGTCGGCCCGCCCAGCCTCGAGGAGCAGGACGCGCGTGGTGCCGTCTTCGCTCAGTCGGTTCGCCATCACCGCGCCGGCGGAACCGCCACCGACCACCACCACGTCGTACCGCTCGTCAGGCATGCGCCGCTCCGTCCCGCCAGGTTCCGCCAATCCCAGGCCTGCACAGGGTACCAACCTCGTACGGCTCGGCGGCGGGTGGCACGCGTATGATGCCTCGTCGTACATGCGATGGCGCGACGTCTCGACACGGCTGGGGTGGCCGCACGATCGTCCTGCGGCGTCGGCGGTCGACGCGCTGCACGGCCTCGATGGGAGGGGCGATGTCGAGCCCGAGCGAAGACGTGGTGGTGCAGCGTTTCGTCGAGTGGTTGCCGACGGCCCCACCGAGCGGCCACCCGGGGTACGTGCTGCAAGCCTACGCGGCGTCGCTCGTGGCTGCGGGGCATCCGGAGCACGCGGTGCGCGAGCAGCTCGGCCTCGTCATGAACCGCATTCGGACACGCGGCGACGTGTGGCGCACCATCTTCAACGCGATCTACAAGGGCGCGGCGCGAGCCTTCACCACCGAGCCGAACACGCTCCTGGCGTCGGCCATCGCGGGCCGACGGCCTGGGCGCGCGCTCGACGTCGGCATGGGTGAGGGTAGGAACGCCGTCTACCTGGCGCGTCATGGCTGGGACGTGACGGGTGTCGAGGTGTCGGACGAGGGTGTGGCGATCGCAGAGCGCAACGCGGCGGCCGCGGGCGTCTCGATCACATCGGTACTGGCGAGCGAGGCGTCGTTCGACTACGGCACGGCGCGGTGGGATCTGATCGTGCTCACGTACGAGCCGTTCGCCCTGACCGAGCCCGCCTACGTCGGGCAACTGCGCGCGGCGCTCCGGCCAGGCGGACTCGTCGTCGTCGAGAGCACGGCTTCGGACGCGTCGGAACAGGCGCGCCGACCGATCGACATCGATCCGTCGGACCTGAAGCGCGCCTTCGACGGGTTCCGGATCCTGCGTTTCGAGGACACGGTCGCGCTGCCCGACTGGGGTGCCGACGCACAACGGTTGGTGCGCTTGGTCGCGGAGCATCGTCCCTGAGCCGTCATCCGGCCGCGTGGCGGCCGACGCCCGAGCGCTGTCGCGGTGGCGAGGTCGATCCGCTGATACCCCGCTGATACCCGACCGGCTAGGGTGCGTGCATCCCGTTCGAGGAGGCGCTGCCGATGATCCATCCGAACCGTCGTCGTCTTGGTCCGAAGTCCGTCACGTTCTGGCGTCCGTCGCTTGCGTTGGCGGTCCTGCTCGTGTTGGTGGCGTGTGGCGGTCCGGGTGGCCCCGTCGGCAGCGTCGACGCCTTCGTCGCTGCGTTGCCTGGCTGGGACGACGTCTCTCCGCCGGTGCAGGACAACACGGGGGAGCCCGTGGGTCCTCCCGTGATCGATGAGGAGACGGTCGACGGCTTGCTGTACGTCTGCTCGACGACGCCGTACAGCATCTCGAAGAACCCGTCCGAGATGGCACTGTTCAACCCGGATGCATCGGTGCTGTGGCCCGGCGCGCTGATCCGCGGTGCATCGCACCTGACCACCGGTTCGCTGGAGTTGCTGGCGTTGAGTCGTGAGCGGCGCGCGCCGCTCGGCATCTCGATCCAGGGCGGCGGGGTGCTGGGCATCCCGGCTGGGGTCAGCACGATCGTCGAGCAGCCCGTCGGTAGCACGATCCGCGAAGGCATCAACCAGCTCGTCGTCAACGCGCACGGGGCCGACGTCGCGATCGGCGCCGGCGCCAGCTCGTTCACCTCGGTCGAGAGCCACTCGACGAGTCAGACGCTGGTGAGTCTCGGGCTCGATGCGCGCTACTTGGGTGCGGAGGCGTCGGCGCGTTTGGATTACAGCAAGGATGCCAGCCAGCACACGTACACCGCGTACTTCGTGCAGCGGCTGTTCACGATCGCGGTCGATCTGCCCGAGCGGCCGTCGTCGCTGTTCGCCGACGGCGTCAGCGGCGTCGACCTACAGGCGTTGGGGATCAACGCTTCGAACCTGCCGCTCTACATCGACAGCGTCTCGTACGGTCGGATCTTGATGTTCTCGTTCACCTCGAGCGATTCGCGTGAGCGTATCGCGGCGGCGTTGGAGTTCTCGTACGAGGCGCCGGTCGGCGGGGTCGATGGTTTCACCGAGGCGCAGTTGCGGCAGACGCTGTCGAGCGCTCGTATCGAGGTGTTCGTGCTGGGTGGTCCGAACACGGGCGTGCAGGGCTTGATCCGTGACGGCGATCTGAGGTCGTACTTCGACGAGGAGTTGGCGATCAACCAGGTGGAGCCGATCTCGTTCACGATCCGGAACTTGGGGGACAACCGTCTCGCGAAGGTGGGCGACACGACGTCGTACGACGTGCGGACGTGCTCGCCGGTGGGTGGTGGCTTGCCGCAGCCGAAGCATTGGTGGCCGGCGAACGGCGACACGAACGATGTGATGGGCGACGCCGACATCGCCAACATGCAAGGGTCGTACGGCGCCGGCTGGGATGGGTCCGACCCAGCACAGCGATCGTGGGTCTTCGACGGTTCGGGTCAGTATCTGCACACCTGGCCGATCGAGCAGGTCGTGGCGACCGACGCTCCGTTCACGGTGAGCGCCTGGATCAACCCGCGCTCCACGAGTGGGAACCGCACCATCTTCAGCCAGGTCGGCGGGGACCTGCGCTCAGGCGACTT
>SLSM01000048.1 GCA_007130445.1 Trueperaceae bacterium
CGGCCGCTGGCCTCGACGCGCACGTTCTTGGCAGCGGGCTCGCGAGGCAGGCCCGGCATCGTGAAGATGCTGCCCATCAGGGCGACCACGAACCCGGCTCCCGCGGCCAGGCGAAGTTCCGTCACCGTCGGCGTGAAGCCGCGTGCCAGCCCACCCCCCTTGGGGTCGTCGGTGAACGACAGGTGGGTCTTGGCGACGCACACCGGCAGTCGGCCGAAGCCGGCGGCCTCGATCCGGGCGAGGTCGGCCACGGCGCGCTCGGAGAGGGCGACGTCCTCAGCGCCGTAGATGCGGCGGGCGAGGGTCCGCAGCGAGGCCACCACGCCCTCCGCCGGGTCGTAGAGCGCGCGCGGGCGCGGTGGCTCGGCATCGTTCGTGCGCAACTGCTCGCGTACGGCTGCGGCGAGCGCCACGCCACCCGAGCCGCCCTCTGCGAAGGCGGTGCAGCGGGCGATCGCGGCGTCGAGGCCCTGGGCATGCGACTCGATCGCCACCAGGTCCTCTTCGGCGTCGTCGGCGAACACGTTGAGTGCGACCACCACCGGCAGGCCGAAGGCGCGCACGTTCGCGATCTGGCGGTCGAGGTGCTCGAGGCCGACCCGGAGGTCGCCGGAACCGTGATGCGACAACGCGCGCACGGTCGCCACGAGGACCACACAGCGCGGCCACACGTCGGCCTGCGGCGCCTTGAGATGCAGGAACTTCTCGCCTCCGAGGTCGAAGCCGAAGCCCGCTTCGGTCACGACCACTTCCGCGTGGCGTAGCGCCAATCGCGTCGCCAACACACTCGAGCATCCGTGGGCGATGTTCGCGAACGGCCCGCAGTGCACCAAGGCGGGCGTGCCGTCGGCGCTCTGGACCAGGTTCGGCCGCAGCGCCTCGCGCAGCAGCGCGACCATCGCTTCGGTCGCGACCACGTCGTCGCTGGTGACGGGGGTGCCGTCGTCGCGCCAGCCGACCACGGTGCGGCCCAGGCGTTCGCGCAGGTCGTCGAGCGAGCTCGACAGCGCCAGCGTGGCCATCACCTCGCTGGCGGCGGTGATGTCGAAGCGGCTGTGGCGCTCGGCCCGCCCGCCGGCGTCCAGGACGACGCTGCGCAGGGCGCGGTCGTTCATGTCGAGCACGCGCGGCCACGTGACCTGGTCGGGCGCGATGCCCGAGGCGGTCGTCCCGGCCTTGGCACCGAAGTGCAGTTCCGTGTCGATCATCGCGGCCAGCAGGTTGTGCGCCGCCGAGATCGCGTGCAGGTCGCCGGTGAAGTGCAGGTTGATGTCGTCGGGCGGCACGACCTGGGCGCGTCCGCCGCCGGTACCCCCGCCCTTCATGCCGAACACGGGTCCCAGCGACGGTTCGCGCAGGGCGAGCACGGCGCGCGCTCCGACCCGGCGCAGGCCGTCGGCCAGGCCGACGCTCACGGTCGTCTTGCCCTCACCGAAGCGGGTGGGTCCGACGGCGCTCACCAGCACCAGCGCCCCCTGGGCGTCGCCTGCCGGCGGCTCCGCGTGCGGATCGAGTTTGGCTTTCGTGGTGCCGAGGGTGGTGACGGCCTGAGGATCCAGCCCGAGCTCTTCGGCGACGTCGAGGATGGGGCGCGTGCGCTGCGTCATGGTGTCAGCAGCGTACGAAGCGCTCGGCGCTGCCTCCAAGAGACGCGTGCCCCGGGCCGTCAAGCCACTCCGGTGAGGCGCAGCGCGTGGTCGCCGCGTTCCTCCACCGCACCGACGACGGTCGCGGCGGCGAAGCGCGATCCGACGTGCGCGAGCAGGGCGTCCACGTGCTCCGGGTCGACGGCGAGGAGCAGACCGCCGCTGGTCTGAGGGTCGACGAGCGTCAGCCAGTCGACCTCGCCCACGGCGTCGCGCCCCGTCACGTGCGCGCTCACGTAGCGCGTGTTCGAGCCGTGCGCCTTGGTGACGATGCCGCGCGCGAGCGTGTCGGCCGCGCCCGGCAGCCTCGGCAGCGCGGCGGTGTCGAGCCGGATCGTCACGCCCGAGCCCTGCGCCACGTGCAACGCGTGCCCGGCGAGCCCGAACCCGGTCACGTCGGTCGCCGCGCTCACCGCGTCGTGGAGCGCGTCCGGTAGGTCGAGTCGGTTGAGTTGGCGCATCGATGCGATCGCCGGGCGCATCGCGTCTTCGTCGATCTCGTCGTTCTTGCGCGCGCCGGCGAGCGTGCCCGTGCCGAGCGCCTTGGTCAGGACGAGCACGTCGCCGGCTCTGGCGCCGTCGTTGCGCCACACACGCCCCGGGTGCGCCAGGCCGGTGACGCTGAAGCCGAGCTTGAGCGTGTCGTCCTCGATCGAGTGCCCGCCGACGAGGAGCGCGCCGGCCTCGCGGATCGTCGCGTCGGCGGCGGCCATCATCGTGCCCAGCACGTCGTCGGGGAGCGTCCCCAGCGGGAACGCCAGGATCGTGAGGGCGGTGATGGGTCGGCCGCCCATCGCGAACACGTCGGAGAGCGCGTTGGCAGCGGCGATGGCACCGAAGTCGGCGGGATCGTCGACCACGGGTGTGAAGAAGTCGAGGGTCTGGATCAACGCGACGTCGGCGCTGACGCGCCACACGGCGGCGTCGTCGAGCCGGTCGTGGCCGACCAGCAGGTCTGGGTGATGCGCCGGCGGCAGATCGCGCAGGAAGGCGCTGAGCGTGCCTGCGGCGATCTTCGCGGCGCAGCCGCCCTTGGTCACGGTGTGGGTCAAGCGAAGCGTCGCCGTGCTCATGTGGTGCTCCTCTCGCACTCGAGCGCCCGCCTTCGGATGGCCGCCGCGAGGGTCGCCGCGTCGCCGCGCAGCGCCACGGGGCGCGCCAGCGCTGCGCGGTTGCGTGCGTAGAGGCGGTCGTAGTACGCCTCGAGCAGCAGGCGGATCCAGCCGTGATGGGCTGCGGGGTCGAACCACGCGGACTCGGCCCGCTCCAGCGCGTCGAGCACGCTGCGTGTGCGCGGATTGCCGAGCCTCCGACGCAGGCGCAGGGTGGCCTCGCTCAGCGCTGCCATGGTCGCCGCCACGCCGTCGCGTTCGGCCGGAGCGCGCACGTAGCCCGCGAACACGCGCTCGATCCGGGCGTCGAGCGTGGTCTCGAGCACGGCCAGGGGCGCGCCGTGCATGGCGTCCATGAGCGCCTGCGGCAGCGTCCGACGGCCCACGAAGCGCGACTCGTCCTCGACCACGACCAGCCTGGAGCGGTGGAGCAGGAGCGCGCTGGCGATCTCGTGCTCGAACGTCGGCTGCGCGGGCTGAGGCCCGGGCGTCGCGCCGAAGCTGCTGCCGCGATGGCGGGCGAGCCGCTCGAGGTCGAGGACGAACGGACCCGGTGCGGCGCCGTCGTCCAGGGCCTCGAGCAGATCGGTCTTGCCGGCGCCCGTCAGGCCGGTGAGCACCAGCATCGGCACCCGCGCTACCGCTGCCGGGAGGGCTTGCGTCAGGTGGCGCCTGACCGCCTTGTAGCCGCCTGCCACCGGGCGAGCGTGCGGGACGTCGATCAGCTCGGTCGCCAGGCGACTGCGCAGGCCACCCCGCCAGCACACGACCGCGGTGGGGCGGTGCGCGGCCACCTCGCGCCAGGCAGCGATGCGTGCCGGGAGGGTGGCCTCGGTGATCTCCCAGCCCAGGGCGAGGGCAGCCTCCTGGCCGGAGCGCGCGTAGCACAGTCCGACCTGGTGCCGCTCATCGTCGCTCAGGAGCGGCAGGGCGTGGGCGCCGGGGAGGGCGCCGCGCGCCACCTCGACCGGCGAGCGCACGTCGATGATCGCCAGCGGCGACTCGCGAGCGCCGACGGGGTAGAGCGCGTCTGGTTCCAAGACGCCGGCCACGCCCGTCATGGTGCCACGAGCAGGCCCAGCAGTCCGCCCGCCACGATCAGGAGCGCGGGGTGCGGATCGCGCCGGAGGGAGACGACCACCGCTGTCAGCGCGATCGCCAGCAGCGGCGCGTTGCCCCACGGGGAGGGTGCGACGGCCAGCGCCGCCGGCGCGAAGTCCCACACGACCAGGGCGAGCAGCGCCACGACGACCGGCCGCACGCCGGCGAGGAAGCGTTGCACGACGCTGCGCTCGCGATAGCGGGCGTACACGCCGGCGAGCGCCAGCATCGCGAGGATGGTCGGCGCGGTGATCGCGAGCAACCCGACCGCGGCGCCGGGCACGCCCGCCACGTGGTAGCCGACGTAGCCGGCGAGCTTCGTGGCGATCGGTCCGGGGAGCGCGTTGCCGAAGGCGAACGCGTCGAGGAACGCCTCGCGCGTGAGCCAACCGCGGAGCTCGACCACCTCCACCTGGATGAGCGGGATCATCGA
>SLSM01000222.1 GCA_007130445.1 Trueperaceae bacterium
CCACCGAACGCGGAGCACGTGAACAGCACGGCATCGGCTCCCGCCCCGGCCGCGTAGCGCGCGAGCTGCACGAAGCGCTCCTCGATCGCGGCGTCGACGCGACCCGCGCGCTCGAGGTCGCCGGGCAGGGCGTCGTCGAGCAGGTGCTGCAGGGAGGCGCCGGGCCAGACCTCGGCGAAGGCGGCCTCGATCGGCGCCATCGAGGCGCGGAGCGCGTGCACGAGGGCGATGCGGTGGGCCATGCAGGAGCATAGCCTCGAACGTCGTGGCGCGGCATCGCGTAGCATGGCGCGCGACCACGCGGCCGGCCGCGTGCCGTGGGTGCCGGATCGGAGGCAGGATGGGGTTCTTTCGCCGCTGGCTCGCTGGCGACCGCGCGATGCACGACGACGACCCGGAGACTGCGCTGGCCGCGCTCGAGGCCGTCCACGCGCAGGCCGAGCGCGACCCTCCTGGCGCCGCCAAGCGCCTGCGCGTGGCGGGACGCCGGCATCACACCCTCTTCGACCTGCGCGGTCTGCACCACGACGTCTTCCGGGCCACGTACGAGGCGCTGCATGGGGCGATCCCGACCGCTTCGGGCGACGTCCACGTGACCACGTGGGAGTCGTTGGGCGAGGAGCCGAGCCTGCGCGACCTGATGATGCAGCTCGACTCGGTGCGCGCCTCTCGCATCGTCATCCTCAGCGACGACCCCCGCGGTGCGACCGCGCCGGCCGGACAGCTCGAGGCGCTGGCGCTGCTCGACGCCGAACCGACCGTGGCGCTCGTCATCGCCGGCGACCTCGATCTCGTCGTGCGCGCGTCGTTCCTCGAAGGCCTCAGCGTCCCGGCGCATCTGCTCGACGTCTCGGAGGTCATGATCGAGCTCGCCGACCTCGCGGTCGCGGCCGGCCTGCAGGCCCGTTCAGTCCCCGCGTGAGCGCCCCGCCGTCGCGCTGACGTCGTCCAGCCGGAACTCGCGCACGCCGGTTCGCACGATCCGCATCCGCGCCTCGCAGGCAGGGTCCGGGCACATGACCTCGTCGTCGTGGTTGATCCAGTCGTGTTCGTCGCTGAAGCGCTGCTTGGCCGGCAGCAGCGGCAGGACGGCGGCCAACGCATACATGCTGAAGCTCTTGCCAGCCGGGATGCTGAGGCGCTCGCCCGACACCTCGAAGCAGTCGCCCACGGCATGGTTGCAGACGCCCTCGAGCCCGGCCTTGACCGCGACGATCTCGACGCGCAGGTCGTAGAGACGGAAGGTGCGCTCGCCAGCGCCGCCGGCGCTCACGCAGTCGCCTCGTTCAGGCCGTACTTCATGATGCGCCCATGCCGGCCGTGCCGGTCGCGCTCGAGCGCGTACACGGCGCCGGGAACGTCGGGGAACTGCGACCGGACCGCCGCGAGCCGCTTCACGTGCTCGTCCATGAGCGCGACGCCGTCGCGCAGCGCGCACAGCGCCTGGACGTGCCTGGTGGAGCGGATCCCGACGATGCACGCGCGCACGCCAGGCTGACCAAGGCACCATGCGCTCGCCACCTGCGCCACGTCGGCGCCGATCTCGTCGGCCACCTCGCGGAGCGCGGCGAGCAGCGACTGGAGAGCGTCCCAGCCGCCGGCCTCCTCGACGATGAGTCGGTACTTCGTCAGCGAGCGGTTCTCGTGCACCTCGCCCACGTCGCTGCGACCGAGGTAGCGGTCAGAGAGCAGGCCGCCGGCGACGCTGCCGTAGCAGAGCAGGTCGATGCCGTGCGCCGCCGCGATCGGGGCCAGGTCGGCGGCCGGCCGGCGATCGAGGATGGAGTACTGGGTCTGCACCGACGCCACCGTGAAGCCGGCGGTCGTCGCCGCGCGCAGGCGCCGGCCGTCGACGTTGGTCAGCCCGATCGCGCGCACGGCGCCGCTCTCCTGCAGCGTCCCGAGCGTCGCCAGGACGTCGAGTTGACCCGGTACGGCGTCGTCCCACCAGTGGACCTGGACCAGGTCGAGCGTCTCGCGGCCGAGGCGTTCGCGTGAACGGTCGACGGCGCGCTCGACGTCGGACGGCCGCAGCGTCGCGAGGTCGGCGAGGTCTGGCACGTACTTGGTGTGCACACGCAGGTCGTCGGGCCCGAGTCCATGGGCGCGCGCGAAGGCGCCGATGCTGGCCTCGACGCCGGTGTAGATGTCGGCGCAATCGAGCACCCGGAAGCCCGCGTCGTAGTGCGCCTCGAGCACGGTCATGGCGTCCTCGACGTCGCGCCCGTGCCCGCGGGCGAGTTGCCAGCAGCCGAGGATCACGCGGTCGACATGTGGGAGCGACATGCGCAGGAGCATACCCGCGCACGTCACGGCCGGCGGCGTGCGACGGCGGCCAGGTACACGCCCGGGATGCGCTGCGGGTCAGGTCGCGTGCCGTGGCATGGCCGCGTCTTGATCGAGCAGCCAGCCTGGCAGCGACAGCGCGGCCTCCATCGCGAGGCCGACGCCGCCCATCGTGACCGATTCGGGTCCGAAGCGCGAGGCGATGATCGTGCAGCGTGAACGGTACGCACCGAGCGCTTCGTGGGCCACGGCGCGTTCGACCGTGGGCAGGAGCCACGGGACCACGTGGCTGAGTGCACCGGCGAGCACGATCATCTCGGGATCGAGCACGTCGACGAGGTCGCTGACGACGCGGCCGAGCAGCGTCGCCGCCTCGTCGAGCACTTCGAGCACGACGCCGTCGCCGCCGGCGGCCGCGGCGCCGATGGAAGCGTACGTGGGCAGGTCGCGACCGCGCTCGGCGAGCCGTGCGGCGAGCGCGTCCTCGGCCAGGTACGCCTCGAGGCAGCCGCGGTCACCGCAGCTACAGCGCCTCCCGCCGTCGACGACGCGCACGTGCCCGATCTCGCCCGCGAACCCGCCGCTGCCGCGATAGAGGCGACCGCCGAGGTAGAGGGCGCCGCCGATGCCGGAGTGCCCTGCGATCACGAGGAAGTCGCGAGCGTCGCGAGCGGCTCCGAAGAGCGTCTCGGCCAACGCGGCCGCAGACGTGTCGTTGTCGACCGCGACGGGGACCGACCAGCGCTGCGCGAGGCGCTCCTGGAGGGGGACGTGGCGCCAGCCGAGGTTCGGTCCGTAGGCGACCCGACCGCTGAGCGACATCAGCGCGGGCACCCCGACACCGACCGCCCGCACCTGGTCCCAGCCGACGTCGATCTCATCCAGGGCGGCCTCCACGCCACATCCGAGGGTCTCGAGGGCGTCGTCCACCGTGGGCCCGGTGCTCCCCTGCCACGTCGCTCGCGTCTCGCCGACGAGCGTCGTGACCAGCACCCGGACGGTGCCCGGCTCGAGGCGGGCACCGACGAGGACACCGACGCTTGCGTCGATCGCGAGTTGCGTAGGCGGTCTGCCGGCGCGGCCACGACTCGGCTGACGCGCCGTGGTCACCAAGCCCTCGTCACGCAGGTGGCGCGCCACGGCCGACACCGTGGCTGGATCGAGGCCCGTCGTCCTGACCAACTCCGTCTGGCTCGCGGGGCCCCCGACGCGGAGCGCATGGAACACGCGCGCCACGTTGAAGCGCCGGATCAGCGCCGGGTTCAGTCGCTGCATCGACCCCGCCACACACCACTCCCGTCACCCGGCTCGGCGGCGCTCTGGTGCGTGACCGAGCGGGATGTCCCTTGACGACCCTCGCGTCAGTTGGTACTTTATCACATTACGTTAGAGACACGATGAAACCTCGGAGCGATCGCACGGAAGGCGAGACGTGAACGACGCCGACACCTACACGACGCCCCCACCCACCGGCAGCCGAGCGCTGCTCGAGGGTCGCGGCCTGTCGATGGCGTTCGGGCCCGTCGAGGTCCTGCACGGCGTCGACATCGACGTCATCCCCGGCGAGGTCCACGCCGTCCTGGGCGAGAACGGCGCCGGCAAGTCGACGCTCCTCAAGCTGATCGGCGGGTTCCACGCGCCGACGGCTGGCGAGATCGTGCTCGACGGGACGGCGCGCAGCTTCCGGGACTCGATCGAGGCGGAGGCCGCCGGGATCGTGATGATCCACCAGGAGCTCAGCCTCGTGCCCGACCTCACCGTCGAGGAGAACGTCTTCCTCGGCCACGAGCGCCATCGCTTCGGCTTCGTCGACACCCGCGCCCAGCGACGCGCCACGCGGGAGCTGCTGGCCACCCTGAAGACGTCGATCGACGTCACCCGGCGCGTGCGCCAGCTCTCGGTGTCGCAGGCCCAGATGGTCGAGATCGCCAAGGCCGTCTCGCGCGACGTCCGCGTGCTCTGCATGGACGAGCCCACCGACGTGCTGACCG
>SLSM01000170.1 GCA_007130445.1 Trueperaceae bacterium
CGTCGAGCATCGCCGCCTCGTAGAGGCTCTGCGGGATACGCCTCAGCGCGGCCAGGAAGATGATCATGTAGAAGCCCGCGTACTTCCAGCCCGACACGACGATCACTGCCAGCATCGCGGTGGCGCCGTCCGAGAGCCATGGGTGCGCCCACTCGCCCAGGCCCACAGCCCTGAGGCCCTCGTTCAGGAGGCCGCGACGGTAGTCGTAGACGTACGTCCACAACAGGCCCGCCGCGACCATGGAGAGCACCATCGGTGAGAAGAACAGGCCGCGCATGAAGCCGAAGCCGCGCCGATTCGACGCCAGGAGGACGGCCATCAGGAGGCCGAAGGCCACCTCCACCACGAGCGTGCCGGCGATGTAGACGCCGACGTTGAGGTAGCTGCGCACGTGCACGCTGTCGTTCCAGGCGCGCACGTAGTTGCGCCAGCCCACCCACTCGGGCGTTCGGAGCCCGTCCCATACGGTGAAGCTGTAGTACACGGCGCTGGCCAGCGGGAGCAGGACGAAGGTCGCGAAGAGCGCCAGCGCCGGCAGGACGAAGAGGTACTTCTGGGCGTCCTCGAGCCGCGCCGCGCGCGACGCTCCGGCCGGGCGCCGGTCGCTGCCGGACCCTGCCTCGGATCGTGCCCGTGCGCGGCTCGGGAACGCCATCGCTTCAGCGCTCTCGGCTCAGCGGACCAACGCCAGCTGCTCGTCGATCCAGGCGAGCGCCTCGGCGGGGGAGCGGAGGCCGCCGGCCACGAGGGCCGCGCCCTGGTAGAAGATGTCGGCGATCTCGACCGGGTAGCCCGTGTCGGGCGGCGGGACGAGCTCGTTCGCGTCGAGGAAGAGTTCGGCGAGCGCCTTATTGTGTACGTCGATGTCGGCTGCGGCCATGGCGCCCTCGATCGGGCTGAAGCGGCCGGCCTCGGCCCAGGCGACCTGGTTGTCGAAGCTGGTGAAGAAGCGCAGGAACGTGAGCGCCTCGTCGACGTGCGCGCTGCGCGCCGAGACCTCGAAGCCGGTGGCGAGGCCGATGATGCTCTGCGGGTCGCCGGCGCCGCCGGCGATGACGGGCGTGTTGAACGCGTCGTAGGAGAAGCCGTCGGGAGCCGAGCTGAACGCGTTGCTGATCAGCCACGAGCCGATCGGGTGCATCGCGCCGGCGCCCTGGAAGAAGGCGTCCATCGATTCGCTGGCGCCGAGGCCGGCGAGGTCGCGGTTGAAGGCCTGGGCCTCGGCGAGCTCGGCGAAGCGCTCGAAGGCCTCCTCGAAGGCGGGCTGGGCGAACGGCTCTTCGAGGCTGAGCGCCTTGTCGAAGAGGTCCATGCCGACCACGCGGGCGGTGATGTGGCCGGCCCAGTTCCCGAGCGGCCAGAACTGCTGGTTGCCGAGGATGATCGGCGTGACGCCGGCGGCGCGCAGGGTCCGAACGATGTCGAGGAAGTCGTCCCACGTCTCGGGTTCGCTGAGACCGTGCTCGGCGAAGATGTCGGTGTTGTACCAGAGGACGGTGGTGACGTCGAAGGCGTAGGGCATCATGAAGACCCGGTCGCCGACCATCGTCCCCGTACCCTCGGACCAGCTGGCGTCGAGGAACGAGTCGCCCCAGCCGTCCTGGGCCAGGTGGTCGGTCAGGTCGAGCGCGAAGCCGAGCTCGGCGTCGCGGCGCACGAGGTCGCCGCCCCACTGGAACCAGATGTCGGGCGGGTCGTTCGATTGCAGCATGGCGATGAGGCCCGTGTCTTGGTAGATCTCCATGTCCTGCGGGATCTGCCGGACGCGGATGGTGGGGTGCGCCTCGTGGAACGCCTCGATGATGCGGTCGAAGACGTCGCGGTGGGCGCCGCCGGTCATGGTGTGCGCGACGCTGATCTCGACGGCGTCCTGGGCGGCGACGGCGCCGATGAGCAGCGTCGCGAGGAGCGCCGTGGCGAAGCGGCGCAACGGTCGGAGCGGGGGTGCGTGCATGCGTGTCTCCTCGTCGTGTGTGCGGGTGTCGCTCTCCGTGCGTCTGTGGTGTGCCGGACGTGTGGTGCCGTGGGCCTCCTAACTCGCGGCGAGCGCGCTCGGGACGTGGTCGAGGAAGGCGCCCTCGCGGAGGGCGGTCTCGCGTGCCAGGGTCGCTGCACCCCACGCCCCGGCGTGCGGCGGGAGGGTCGCGTAGCGGACCGTGAGTCGCTGAACCAGGCCGGCGACTACGCGCGGTCGCAGGCTGGCGTCGACGCGAGCCAGGAACGGCCCGGCGGCGTGGCGCAGGTCGCCGCCGACCACCACCACCGGCGTCCCGAGGAGGTTCACGGCGCTGGCGAGGGCGCGGCCGAGCGCGTCGGCGAGGTCGGCCAGCACCAGGCCGGCGGCCTTGTCGCCCGCGCCGGCGGCGCGGCAGATCGTTCCCAGGCGTGCCCCGGGCGCCACGCGCGTGGCGACGCCGGCGGCCCGCAGCGCTTCGAAGCGGCGCTCCAGCGCCCGCTGCGAGGCGATGGTCTCGAGGCAGCCGATGCCGCCGCACTGGCAGCGTTCGCCGCCCTCGTCGACGACGACGTGCCCGATCTCGCCGCAGATGCCGGTGGAGCTCACCACCATGCGACCGTTGACGAAGAAGCCGCCGCCGACGCCGTGGCTCCCGATGAACACGTAGACCATGTCGCTCTCGCCCTGGCCGGCGCCGTAGCGGTGCTCGGCGAGCGCGAACGCGCGCGACACGTCGTCGACCACCACGCGGTGGCCCAGCCGGGGCTCGAGTTCGCCCAAGGCATCGACGGGCGGGTCGTGGAGTCGCTCCTGCGTGTGCCAGCCGCCCTCGGCGGTGACGACGTCGTGCAGGGCGATCCCCGTGGCTCGCACGCGCTCGCGTGCGACGCCTGCGCGGCGTGCCAGCTGGCGCACCGTGTCGCCGAGGGCGTCGAAGGTCGCAGCCGTCCCCTCGAAGGGTGGTGCCTCGAGGTCGTCGGCGACCAGGGCGACGGTTCCGGTCGCGTCGAGGACGACGCCGGTGAGGCGGTCGCGACCGAACTCGAGGCCGACGACGACTCCCGCGTCCGGGTCGAGGGCGATCACCTCGGACGGGCGACCGCGCCGCCCGGTGGCGTCCGAGTCGACGGTGCGGAGCACGCCGCGCTCCAACAGGCCCGCGACGAGGCGGTTGAGGGAGGCGGCGTGCATGCCGAGGGCGTCGCTGAGCGCACGGCGTGTGGTGGGACCGTGCCGCTCGACGAGACCCAGCACCTGCATCTCTCTCACGCGCTGTGGCGCGTAAATCCAACCATTCGAGCGCATTTGATGCAATTCTGTGCGAAAATGGGCACGCTGTCAAGCCGGCATCGGGCGCTCGCCGCGTGCGACGATGTGTGGGATGCAGCCGTTCGAGACCGGCTCGAACCCATGCTGGACGTCTTCGTGTCGGGCGCCGTCGGCACAGCAGACGACCGAGGAGGCCGCGACCGGTCCCACGCACACCACATGGAGGAGCAGCCGTGCCAGACCACGCCATCCGCTTCGACCACGTCGCCATCACGGTGCGCGACATGGAGCGCTCCGTTCGCTTCTACCGTGACCTGCTCGGGTTCGGCGTGCTCGGCCAGCTGCTCCTGAGCGAGGACACCCACAAGATCGTCTATCTCCGCTCGGGCGGTGCGTGCATCGAGTTGCTCGAGTTCCGCGACAACGACGCGCAGACCCCCGTCGGCGTGCGCGACACGGTGGGCGGCTTCAAGCACGTGGCGCTCCAGACCGACGACGTCGACGGGGTCGCCGCCAGGCTGAAGGCCGCCGGCATCGTCGTCACCGTCGAGCCTACGGACGCCGTCGGCGGCGTGCGACTCGCGTTCTTCCGCGATCCCGACGGCAACGCGCTCGAACTCGTGTCGGGCGTGACGAACGTGACGCCGTACGAGCCGTGCTGGCCCTGAGGGCCTGGGGATCCTTCAGGCGCGACCGCACCCTACCTCTGGGACGCCCCGGCGCCGAGGTCAGCGTCGGCCCGATCCGGAGGCCCCACTCCATGTCCCATACGGTGCTGCTCCGGTGCACCGCGGCGATCTCGGTCGTTCCCGCGCCGAGTCGTGCGAGCGGGAGGCGCAGGAGCACGTTGCCGTCCTGGATGACGGTTTCGAAGGAGGACCGCGCGCCCGCTGAGCGCCCGACGACGACGGCCCCGAAGCTGGCCGCGCGGTCCCGACCCCACCTACTCGAGTGGCGGCACGAGGTTCCAGTCGACCTGGGAGGCGCCGTAGAAGAGGAAGGCGGGCAGCATGTTGTAGGCGCTCGAGCAGGTGTAGCTGGTGTCCTC
>SLSM01000181.1 GCA_007130445.1 Trueperaceae bacterium
GCGCACCCGCGGCGACCGCGCCCCGCGCGAGCGCCGCCAGGATCGCGTCCACGTCCTCGCTGCGGTGGTCCTCTTCGGTGAAGATCGCCAGGTCGGCGCCCAGGGCGGCCGCGCGACCGAGCGGCTCGCGCTTGCCGGGGTCGCGCTCGCCGGCCGCGCCGATCACCACGATGCGGCGCCCGCCCGGGCCGGGCGCCACCGCGGCGAGCGCCTTCGCCAGGGCCGGGGGCGTGTGGGCGAAGTCGTTGACCACGGTGAACGGGCGGCGCGCCACCACCTGCATCCGACCCGGCACGCCGCCGAAGCGCGCCATGCGCTCGGCGAGCAGGTCCCACTCCACGCCGCTCGCGAGCTGCGCGGCCGTGAGGGCGACGAGGGCGTTCCCGAGGTTGAAGCGCCCCGGCATGCGCAGGCGGCACGGCACGCGCTCGCCGTCGGCCACGATCGTGAAGCGCACCTCGGCCGGGTCGACGACCACGTCGTCGGCGCGCACGTCGGCGCCCGCGTCCTCACCGACCGTGACGACGCGCTGCGCGGCGTCGGCGAAGGCCTGCCAGTGCGCATCGTCGCGGTTCAACACGCTCACCGCCGCGCGCCGTACGAGCGTGCGCTTCGCCTCCAGGTAGGCCTCGAGCGTGCCGTGGAAGTCGAGGTGCTCGCTCGAGAACCCAGTCACCGCGCCGACGTCGTAGTGCACGTGCTCGAGGCGCATCAGCGCGAAGCCGTGCGAGCTCGACTCCACCACGGCGTAGCGCGCGCCGGCTCGCAGTGCCCGAGCCAGCAGGTCGTGCACCTGTGGCGCCTCGGGCGTCGTGAAGTGGCCCGGGAAACGCACCAGCCGCCGGCCGACGCGCGCCGCGGCGCTGCTGACGAGCGCGGCCTCGGGTGCTCGCGACGCGCCCTGCAGGAGATGGTGCAGCAGCGTCGCGGTGGTGGTCTTGCCGTCGGTGCCGGTGACGCCGACCGTGCGCAGCGCGCGCGACGGGTGGGCGTAGAACGTGGCCGCCAGCGCAGACACGGCCCAGCGGTCGTCGCGCACGTGGACGTACGGAACGCGCCGCCAGGGGAGGGCGTCGACCCCCTCGCGGACGCCGACCACGCAGACCGCGCCGGCGTCGACGGCGCGCCGCGCGAAGGTGTGAGCGTCGACCACCGCGCCGACCCGCGCCACGAAGACCGAGCCGGGGCGTACCAGGTCGAGCGACTGGGCCACGCCGCGCACCGCGACGTCGGGGAGGTCGTCGCGTTCGACGCCGAGCGCCTCGCGTAGCAGGTCGCTCAGGCGCCAGCTCGGCGCGGCGCGGCCGGACGGCGGCACGCTCACCGCATCACCGGCGCCGAGAGCCCGTTGCGCTCGAGCAGGTCGAACACCGCCTCGCGATCGGCGGCGCTCGCGACCACGTCGAAGCGGTCCGCATCGACCACGACCATCGGAGCGTCGTCGTACGCGCTCGCCCAGCGCTCGTAGAGCGTCTCGAGCCGCAGTAGGTAGGCGTCGGGCACGTCTTGTTCGAAGCCGCGCCCGCGCAGCGCGATGTGGCGCTTCACGGTGCTCAAGCTGGCCCGCACGTAGATCGTCAGGTCGGGCATGCGCAGCGCGCGCCGTACCGCGCGATACGTGCGGCTGTAGACGTCGAAATCGCGATCGTCGATCATGCCGTCCTCGAACAGGGCCTGGGCGAACACCTGCGCGTCCTCGTCGACGGTGCGGTCCTGGATGACGCGCTCGCCGGGGTTCACCTGTGCCAGATGCTGCTCGAGGCGCGTGGCGAGGAAGAACATCTGCGAATGGAAGGCCCAGCGCCGCATGTCGCCGTAGAAGTCGGCCAGGTAGGGGTTCTCGTCGACGGCCTCGAACACCGGTCGGAGGTGGTAGCGCTCGGCCAGGAGGCGCGTGAGCGTCGATTTGCCTGCGCCGATGGTGCCTGCGACCGCCACGTACATCGAGCGTGACGATACCAGGGCGCACGCACCGGGCGTCGCTGACGAGGCGTGTGCTACCATCGCCGCGTTGATGGACACCGACACTGAACCGCCGAGTCGATCTCGACGGCGCGACCACTGGTCCGTGCTCATCCTGGTCCCCTCGATCGCCGCACTGAGCTTCTTGGCCTTCGCCCAGACCACGCCCGCCGAGGGCGGGGTCGGCGTCGGGCAGGTGGTGCTGCTGATCGTGCTGCTCCTGCTCTCCGGCGCCATGTCGGGCTCCGAGACGGCGCTCACCGCCCTGGGCGAGTGGAAGATCCACCAGCTGCGTGAGGAGGGGCACGACCCGCACGGCCTGTTCGCGCTGCTCGGGCGGCAGCCGACGCGCTACATCACCACGCTGCTGATCGGCAATAACCTCGTCAACATCGCCGCCACGGCGTTGGTCACGCAGATCAGCATCCAGCTGTCGCGTGCCGGGGCCTTCAGCGAGGCGGCGGCCGTCGCGTACGCCACGGGGGTCATGACGCTGCTCGTGCTCGTCGTGGGCGAGATCACGCCGAAGTCGATCGCGGTGCACAACCCCGTCGCCTTCGCGCGCGTCGTCATCCGGCCCGTGTACGTACTGTCGGTCGTGCTCTACCCGCTCGGTCGCGGCTTCACGTGGTTCACGGCAAGGGTGCTGCGCGCACTGCGGCTCGAGAGCAGCAGCGACCCGCTGATCACCGAGAACGAGCTCCGGCTGATGCTGCGCAGCGCGGAGCAACAGGGCGTCATCGAGGCGAGCGAGGAGCAGATGATCAAGGGCGTCATCGATCTCGAGGAGACGGTGGTGCGCGAGGTCATGACCCCCCGCGTCGACGTCGTGTCGGTCGCCGAGGACGCCTCGCTCGAGCAGCTCCTGGCGCTCGTCACCGAGCACGGCTACAGCCGTCTGCCGGTGTACCGTGAGAGCATCGACGACGTGCGCGGCATCGCCTACGCGCGTGACCTGCTCCCCTACCTCGGCAAGCCCGAGGCGCTCGCCGGTGCCAGCGTGGTCGACCTGATGCAGCCGGCCCAGTACGTCCCCGAGACGCTCTCGATCCTGAACATGATGCGCGACATGCGCATCCGCAAGAACCACATGGCGATCGTGGTCGACGAGTTCGGCGGCACCGCCGGCGTGGTGACGCTCGAGGACATCATCGAGGAGATCACCGGCGAGATCTACGACGAGACCGACGACGAGGAAGAAGCCGACTTCGTCGAGCTCGAGGACGGCGCCACCCGCGTGCGCGCCTCGGTCCACATCGACGAGGTGGAGCAGCGCTTCCACGTGGTGTTCGAGGACGAGGGCGACTACGACACGCTGGGCGGCTTCCTCGTCTCCGAGTTCGACCGCATCCCGCAGGTCGGCGAATCGCTCGAGCACGAGGGCGTGCGCTTCACGGTCGAGGAGGCCGACGAGCGGCGGGTCCTATCGGTGCGAGCCGAGGCCTCCGGGGGTGCGGAAGACGGTTCGGCTGGCGCACACAACGGCAGCGGCACCGGAGACGGCAGCGCCAGCGAGGCCTGAGCACCACCGCAGCGTCGGTCTCGCGCGCGGGCCCCTGCTCGAAGCTGAGCGTCAGCCCGCCGCGTCCGCATCGTCCGCGTAGGCCCGGGCCAGCCGTGGCGCGTTCAGGTGTGTGAGCACCTCGTACGACACCGTCCCCACCGCCTCGGCCAGTGCCGCGGCCGAGGGGCCGTCGGGCCCGAGCAGCGTGGCGGCGTCACCCGGGCGCACCGAGCCCTGCAGTTCGCCGACGTCGAGCATCAGCTGATCCATGCAGACCCGACCCACCACCGGCACGCGCAACCCGTGCACGACGGCCTCGCCTCGGTTGCCCGCGGCACGAGGGTAGCCGTCGGCGTACCCGAGGCGCACGGTGGCCACCACGGTGTCGCGCGGCGCCCGCCAGGTCGCGCCGTAGCTGACGCTGTCGCCGCGCGCGACGCGCTTCACGAACGTGACGGGCGCCCGCAGCGTCGCCACCGGCCGCAGGGCCGGCAGATCGCTCGGCACGAGCGCCGCGGCCCCGGGCGTGGCGTGGTGGCCGTACACCGCCAGGCCCGGCCGCACCAGGTCGAAGTGCGCGCGCGGCAGTCGCAGCGTCGCGGCGGAGTTGGCCGCGTGGGCGCACGGGACGTCGATCCCCTGCGCACGCACGCTCGCCAGCGCGGCCTCGAACCGCGTCAATTGCCGGGCCGTCAGTCCGTCGTCGGCGTCCGCGTCGGCCTCGTCGGCACAGGCCAGGTGCGTCCAGATCGCGTCGAGCGTGGCGTGCTTCGAGCGCTCGACCGCGCGCGCGAGCGGCGCAGCCGTCTCGGCCTCGATACCGAGCCTCCCCATGCCGGTATCGACCTTGAGGTGCACACGGGCTCGGGTGGCTGGTGCCGCCGCCTCGATCGCCGCGAGCGCGCGTGCGTCCGGGACCGTGAGCGCCACGTCGGCCTCCACCAGGGCGGCGATGTGGCGGTCGATCGGACCGAACAGCAGGATCGGTGCGCTCACGCCGGCGGTGCGCAGCGCGAAGGCCTCGGCAGGCGTGGCCACGCCGAACGCGTCGGCGCCCGAGCGCTCCAACGCCGGCGCCGTGATCGCAGCGCCGTGGCCGTAGGCGTCGGCCTTCACCGCGGCCAGCAGGCGGACGCCGGGCTGCAACCTTGCGCGCAGGACGGCCAGGTTGTGGCGGAGCGCCGCCAGGTCGATCGTCACCGTCGGTCCGTCCATCACCCCTGCGTCCATCACCCTTCCGTCCCGGCGCGAGGCGTGCGCCACCAGTCCCAGAGCGCCAGCGCCAGCGACGCGGCGATGATCAGCTGCACGATCAGCAGAACGTCGTGCAGCCCACCGACTTGCGCGGCGCTCGGCATCAGCGTGGCGTCGCTGCCGACGCTCTCCCCGGCGCGCGTCACCGTCCGCGCCGACCAGACGCTCGCCAGTACGGCCACGCCCAACACCTGGCCGAGGTTGCGCGTCAACGCCAACAGGCCGCCGGCCGTGCCGGAGCGACCGCGCCGCACCGCCCCCATGATCGCGCTGTTGTTGGGCGTCTGGAACGTCCCCATGCCCAGCCCGACGGGCAGAAAGCTGAGCAGGTAGCGCGTGACGGTGGTGTTCTCCCCCAGGCCACCGACGAGCAGGTAGCCGAGCAGCACGCTCGACAGCCCGACGACCGTGACCGGACGCTCGCCGAAGCGATCCGCTGCCCAACCCGCGATCGGCGCCACGATCACCAGCACCATCGGCACCACGGCCATCAGCAGCCCCACCTGCCGCGGCGCGTAGCCGAGGACCCCCTCCAGGTAGAAGGGCATGAGCAGGATCACGCCCGAGATCGACACGAACGTAGCGAGCCCCGTCACGAGACCGATCGACAGCGCGGCTGAGCGGAACAGGTCGAGGTCGACCACCGGCTCGGCCACGCGTCGCTCGATCGCGACGAACGCGATCGCCAGCAGCAGCGCGGCCGCGAACAGCGCGAGCACGCCGGGCGCGGCGAAGCCGCTCCTCTGGCCGGTCGTCAACGCCAGCGAGAGCGCCAGCAACGCGCCGACGATCGACACGGCGCCGGGGACGTCGAAGGCGCGGCTGCCGCCCGCCAGGCCGCCCGGCACGACGCGCCACGCCAGGGTCCAGCCGATCGCGACGACCAGCACGCCGGCGCCGAACACCCAGCGCCACGACGCCAGGTCGGCGATCAGACCTCCCAGGCTGGGGCCGAGCACGACGCCGGCCGAGATCATCGCGCCGTTGACGCCCACGGCGCGGCCGCGCTCCGAGGACGGGAAGACGTCGGTGACCAGCGCCAACCCCAACGCCGTCAGCACGGCGCTGCCGACGCCCTGCACCGTGCGCACCGCGATCAACACCTCGATCGACGGCGCCAGCGCGCACGCCGCCGAGCCGATGCCGAACACCACGAAACCCGTCAGGAACACGCGACGCTTGCCGAGTACGTCGCCGAGCCGGCCGATCACCGGCAGCAGCGCGATCGCGGCGAGCAGGTACGACAGCACCACCCATTGCACGGTCGCGAACGGCGCGCCGAACACGTCCACCATGCTCGGCAGCACCACGTTCACGCCCGTCGCCATCACCGTCGCGGCGAAACCGCCCAGCGCCGAGGCCGCCAGCACCTGCCGGCGCCTGTGCGGCGGGAGGTCGAAGCTGGCGCGCGTCATCGCGGCGCATCACACCATGGCCGGGGCCCCGGGCACGCATGAGCGCGGCTACACTGGAGCCGTGCCCAGCGTCCCCGAGCTCCGCGAACGCCTCCGGCGACCGCTGGAACGCGAGCTCGCCACCGGCTGCCATGACGGTGTCGTCGTCGGTGGCCTGGAGCGCATGTTGGCGACGCTCGGGCGCCCGCTCGGCGACGTCGCCGAGCTGCTCGCAGGCTACGCGAGCAAGACGCCCGCCGAGCGCCGGCCGGCGGTCGAGGCGGCCCTGACGCTGCTGACCGAGACCTCGGCCGCCGGCGGAGGCCCCTCGGCGCACGCACCGCGCCGGCCGCAGCCGATCGTCGACGCCACTGACGCACCCGACGTCGACGCCGTGCTCGACGCCGCGATCGAGGGCCGTGATGTGGCGCTCGGCAAGCACGCCCCACGCAAGCTGGCCGAACTCGGTCTCGCGTGCTACCGCGACCTGCTCGAGTACGTGCCGCGGCGCTGGGAGGACCGGCGCACGCTGCCGAGCTTCGCCGCCGCGGCCGACCTCGAGCAGGCGACGGTGTCCGGCACACTGCTGGGTCGCAAGGCGCTCCCGACGCGTCGCGGCCTGCACGTCCTGCGCGGTGTCCTGGAGGACACCGAGGGCGCGCGACTCACCGCCGTGTGGTTCAACCAGCCCTGGCTCGAACGCCAACTCTTCCCGGGGCAGCGCCTGGTGGTGACGGGTCGCGTCAAGCGCCGTGGGCGTCAACTCGAGATCAACGTGGCCGGCTTCGAGGTCGACGAGGCGGGTCCGAGCCTCTCGACGGGGCGCATCGTGGCCGTCTACCCGGCCACCCAGGGCACGAGTCAGGCCTACCTCCGCGGCGCCGTCGACACGCTGCTGCGCGCGCTGCCCACGTTGCCCGACCCGTTGCCCGCGCGCCTGCTGCGCGACCTCGGCCTGGTGAGCACCGACCGCGCCTGGCGCGACCTGCATCAGCCACCGGACGAGGACGCGCTGCGTGCCGCCAGGGAGCGCCTCACCTTCGAGGAGTTCCTGATGCTCGAGCTGCGCGTGCTGCTGCAGCGCGACCCGACGCTGACCGGTCGCCGCCTCGTCGCCTCCGAGGCCGACCTCGCGACCTTCCGCGACGCGTTGCCGTTCGCCCTGACCGACGCCCAGGAGCGCGCGCTGGCCGAGATCCTCGGCGACATGGCCGCGCCCCGTCAGATGGCCCGCCTGCTGCAGGGCGACGTCGGCTCGGGCAAGACCGCCGTGGCCGCCGCCGCCGTGTGGGTCGCGACGCGTGCGGGGGTGCAGGCCGCCGTCATGGCGCCGACGGAGATCCTGGCCCGCCAGCACTTCCTCAACCTGACCGAACTGCTGTGGCCGCTCGGCCTGCGCGTCGACCTGCTCACCGGTACGGTCGGCGGACGCGAGCGTGACGCCGTCCTCGCCCGTGTGGCCAGCGGTGGGACCGAGCTCGTGGTGGGGACGCACGCCCTGATCCAGGAAGGCGTCGTCTTCCGCGATCTCGGCTTCGTGGTCATCGACGAGGAGCACCGCTTCGGCGTCGACCAGCGCCGCAAGCTGCTCGAGCGCCGCCCCGACGTGCTGGTGATGAGCGCCACACCCATTCCGCGATCGCTGGCGCTGACGCTCTACGGCGACCTCGATCTCAGCGTCATCGACGCCCTGCCGCCGGGCCGAAAGCCGGTGACCACGGTGCTGAAGCGGGCGAGCGAGCGCCAGGCCGTGTACCGCGAACTGCTGGCCGACATCCGCGGCGGTCAGCAGGCCTTCGTCGTCGCGCCGCTGATCGACGAGAGCGAGGCGCTCGACGAGGTGACGTCGGCGACGCGCCTCGCCGACGACCTGCGGGCGCTGTGGCCAGACGACGTGCGGCTCGCGCTGCTGCACGGCCGCATGCCCAGCGCCGAGAAGGACGCCGTCATGGAGGCCTTCCGGCGTGGTGAGCACGACGTCCTCGTGTCCACCACCGTGATCGAGGTCGGCGTCGACGTGCCCAACGCCACCGTGATGGTCATCGAGAACGCCGAGCGCTTCGGCCTCGCGCAACTGCACCAGCTCCGCGGCCGGGTCGGCCGCGGAGCTGCGCAGAGCCGCTGCGTGTTGATCGCCGGCGACGCGGGGCGTGAGACGATGAAGCGTCTGAAGGTGGTGGCGCAGCACACCGACGGCTTCGTCATCGCCGAGTTCGATCTCGAGCTGCGCGGACCGGGCGAGCTGCGCGGCACGCGCCAGAGCGGGCTCCCCGACCTGCGCTTCGGCGACCTGGCGCGCGATCTGGAGTTGATCGAGCGCGCCCGCGACGTCGCGCAGCGCATGCTCACGGCCGATCCGCGGCTGGAGGCGCCGTGGGCGCTGCGGCTGCGTGACGCTCTGCGGCGACAGCAGCGGGCGGCCGGCTTCAGGGAGACGCTGTGACGCCGCGACGGGAGGGCACACCATGAGGACGCTCGGACGTCTGCTGATCGGCCTGATCGTGCTGGGGTTGATGCTCGGGTTCATCGTGCGGGGTCGCTGGCCGCGCTCCCAGCTGCGCTGGCTCATCGCCCTGTGTTTCCTCCCGGCCACGCTCCACGCCGCCTACTACACGCATGGGGCCTGGGCCGAGGGGGTCGCGCCCGGCTGGGTCGGCGCGTACCTCGGCGTGGCGCTCGTCGGCATCGCCGCCGCCTGGTGGTACACGCTTCGCCTGGCGCCGCTTCGGCCGTTCGCCGCAGCGCTCCTGGTGCCTGGCCACGCGCTCTTCCAGGGCCTGTGGACCGGTGTGCTCGAGCGCGCCGTGGTCGCCCTCGGCGCGTCGATCGATCCGGTCGGCACGGCCGCACTGGGCGGCGTCAGCGCCTTGCTGGCGGCTGCGCTCGTGATCGTGCTGCCGACGCGCGACCACTTCCCCGGCCTGCCACGGGCGCCGCGCTGGTGGGTGGCCCTGCTGCGCGCGCTGGGGAAGCGCTGAGCGCCGCGGCTTGGTAGATTGGGGCGATGAGCCGAAGACGCTCTACCCGAGCCTCTCCACGCAGCGCGTGGACGACGGGCCTGCTGGCGCTCGCCGCGGCCTGGCTCGTGGCGTGCGCGCCCGCGAGCGGCGTGCGCGAGGGTGAGATCACGTCGGCGACGCCCCTGGGCGACATCTTCGCGCCGCGCTTCGAGGTCGTGGCCGACGCGACGCACATCGAGCGCTTCGACCCGCCTGGTGCGGGTGCGGGTTTCGCGCTGGCCGTGGGCTCGACCGTGCGTAACCCGAACGCGTTCGGCGTCGTGCTGCAGCGCGTCGACTACACGCTGTCGATCGCCGGGGAGACGATCGCGACCGGCTGGCTGGAACCTGAGCTGGAGTTGAACGCGGGCGAGAGCGGCGCGCTGGCCTGGACGATCGCCGCGGACCTCACGGAGCAGCGCACGCTCTGGAGCGCGGTGGTCGGCGCGTACGCCGGCACGCCGCTCGCCTTCGAGATCGAAGGCAGGCTGGTGTTCGTCTCGCAGAGCTACGTGTTCACGACCGGCACGCGTGCGCTGATGAGCGGGACGGCGCTCGCGCGCGAGGCGGTGCGCTCGCCCAGGCTGCGCCTCGACGGCGTGACCAGCCGCATCGCGCTGGTGCGCAGCGACGCTCCCGTGGCGGTCATCACACTGGTCGCGGTGAACCCGGGCGACGTGGGCTACTTCCTCTCAGCGCGCGACGTGGTGCTGGAGCTCGGTGGCTTCGTGCTCGCCACGGTCGACCTCGGTCCCGTCCCGATGCCCGCCGGAGAGACGATCCGCACCGAGATCACCTTCCTGATCGACCGAGCCAGGCTCGCGGCCGCTGCCGAGGCGGAACTCGCCGCCGTGCTCGCGGGCCGAAGCGGTGCGGTACGCGTGAAGGGCAGCTTCGTGTACGACGTGCTCGGCGTCGACAGCTTCGCGGTCGACCAGCAGGGCGAACTGGTGGTCACCCTACCGGGACGCGTCGCCGAAGCGGACGGCGACGACGGCGACGACGGCGCCCCCTGAGCGACGCGTCGGCCTGAGCCGCGCCACGCCGGGGAGTATGATGCGCGCCGTGCCGCGCATCCTGGTGACAGACGCCATCAACCTGGGGGACGCCCACTTCCCCGACGTCGAGGTCGTCGACCGACCCGGCATCGCCCGCGCCGAACTCCTCGAGGTGATCGCCGAGTACGACGGACTCATCACACGGTCTCGCACCCAGGTCGACGAGTCGCTCCTGCGCGCCGCGACGCGCTTGCGCGTGATCGGGCGCGGCGGCGTCGGCGTCGACAACATCGACCTCGACGCGGCCAGCCGACGCGGCATCGTGGTGCTCAACGCCCCCGAGGCGAACACGACCTCCGCTGCCGAGCTCGCGATCGCGCTCATGTTCGCCGCCGCGCGCGGCGTCGCGCGCTCGGACCACATCATCCGTGGTGGCGGTTGGGACCGATCGTTCCTGGGTCGTGAACTGACCGGAGCGCGCCTCGGCATCGTCGGCCTGGGCCGCATCGGAAGCGAGGTCGCGAAGCGCGCGTTGGCCCTCGGCATGGTACCGATGGCCTTCGATCCGTACGTGACGCGCGAGCGCGCCGACGCCGTGGGCGTGACCCTGTTCGAGCGCCTGGGCGACATGCTGGAGCGCAGCGACGTCCTGACCGTCCACACCCCGCTCACCGACGAGACGCGCGGCATGATCGGGGCGACCGAGCTCGCCACGTTGCCGCGCGGCGCCATCGTCATCAACGCCGCACGCGGCGGCATCGTCGAGGAGGACGCGCTCCTCCAGGCGCTCCAGGACGCTCACCTGCGCGCGGCGGGCATCGACGTCTTCGTCGACGAACCACCGACGCCCGGGCACCCGCTGGTGGGACGCGACGACGTCGTGATGACGGCGCACCTCGGCGCCAACACGGTCGAGGCGCAGGCCCGCGTGGGCAAAGAGATCCTGGAACGCACCGCGCTGGCGCTGCTGGGAGACCTGTCGCGCGGCGCGGTGAACGCGCCCGCTCTCGCCCCGGACGTCGTCAAGGCGCTCGGCCCGTACCTCGAGCTGGGCGAGGCGCTGGGACGCATGGCGGCCCAGCTCACCCCGGCACCGGTTCGATCGATCGCCGTGCGCTGCGAGGGGACCTTCGCCGTGGCCCCGGCGCCGATCCGGGTCGCCGTCGCCAAGGGCTTCCTCGAGAGCTTCCTCGACGAGCCACCGAACTACATCAACGCCGTTGCGATCGCCAAGGAGCGCGGCGTCCGCATCGACATCACGGAGGCGAGCGCGACCGGGGCGTACCGGCAGCAGGTGAGCGTGAGCGTGAGCGGCGCCGGACCGACCAGCGAGATCGTCGGGACCGTGCTCGGCGAGCACCCCCGCATCGTCGCCGTCGACGGCTTCCCGATCGAGATCCGCCCCGAGGGGACGATGCTGATCTGCACCAACTACGATCGTCCCGGCGCGATCGGCAAGGTCGGCACGGTGCTCGGTGATGCCGGTGTCAACATCTCGGGGTTGCAGCTCTCGCGCGTCGGCGACGACGGCCTCGCGATGTTCGCGTTGACGCTCGACCAGGTGCCGCCCGAGCCGGTCCTCGACCTGTTGCGGGGCCTCAGCGACGTGATCCACAGCCTCCGCACCGTGCGTCTGTAGGGAGGGGAACCGTGCTCTTCGAGGAGCGACTGCTCGCCCCCGGCCCCGTGCCGATCTCGCCCCAGGCGCGTGCCGTGCTGGCGCGGCCCGCCATGCATCACAGGACGGCCGAGTTCCGCGCCGCGTTCATGCGCGCGCGTGAGCGCGTGGCACGCCTGCTCACGGTGCCCGGCGACGACGTGACGTTCCTCGCCGGCGCGGGGACGACGGCCTTCGAGGCCGCGTTCCTCGCCACCGTGCCCCCCGGCGCGACCGTCGTCGCCGCGCACGCCGGGAAGTTCGGCGAGCGTTGGTCCCGCTTGGCACGCCGCTACGGGCATGCCGTCGTCGACGTGCGCGCGGAGTGGGGCGAGGTGCTCGACCCCGCCGCGGTGGCGGCGGCGTTGCGCGCCACACCCGGCGTCGCCGCCCTGACCGTCACGCACTCCGAGACCTCCACCGGCGTACTGCACGACCTCGAGGCGATCGCGGCCGCTGCGCGCCAGGCGGCGCCCGACGCGCTGGTGTTCGTGGACGCCGTGACCAGCCTCGCCGCCACCGAGCTGCGCCCCCACGGGTGGGGGCTCGACGCCGTCATCGCCGGGTCGCAGAAGGGCGTGATGCTCCCGCCCGGGCTCGGCTTCGCGTGGCTCTCCGAGCGCGCCTGGGCTCGGCTCCCCGAGCCCGCCTCGCGGCACCCGTCGTTCACCCTCGACCTGCACGCCGAACGCCTGCGGCAGCGCCAGGGCGACACCGGCATCACGCCTCCGGTCCCGCTCGTGCTCGCCCTCGACGTCGTGGCGGGCGAGCTGCTCGACTACGGCGTCGAGGCCTGGTGGGCGCTCAAGGCCGATCTGAACGAGGCCGTCCTGGCGGGCCTCGGCGCGCTGCGCTGCCCGGCGTTCGCCGCCAGACCCAGTCCGGCGGTGGCCGCCGTGCGCGTCCCGGACGGCCTCTCCGCGCCGCAGGTGGCGGACGCCTTGTTGACGTGCGGCGTGCGGGTCGGCGGCGGCCAGGACCATCTGGCCGCTACGACGCTCCGACCAAGTGTCCTCGGCCACGTCGACGCCTTCGACGCGCTCACGATCGTGGCGGCGTTCGAGCGGGCATTGCACGCGCTCGGCAGCGGCATCGAGCCCGGTGCCGGCGTGGCCGGCTTCCAGACGCGCTGGCTTGCGTCGGCGTCAGCCGCGCGCCACGAACGCCCATACGTCTGAGCCCGCGCGCACCGGCCCGCGCTCGAAGTCGCCGTAGCAGCGCACGTCCGTGAACCCCGCCCCGCGCAGCGCACGCTCGAGCTCGAGGCGCTGGTAGTAGCGCTGGCGCAGCGTGGCCGCCTGGCGCGTGACACCGCCATCGTCGCCGAAGCGGTCGAGACGGTGATGGCTCACGACCACCTGCGCCACCGGATCGTGATGCTGCCACGTGAACAGGTCGGCGCCGGGTCCGGCGAGCGCCGTCCACGCCGGCTCGGCCCGCACGACGCCAGCCGGACCGAAACGGGGCACGAACACGTCGCAGGCGAAGGCGCCGCCGGGCGCCAGGTGCTCGCGGGCGCGCCGCAGTGCGGCGTCCTGGTCGGCGATGTGTTCGAGGTGCATGAGCGTGTTGAAGGCGGCGACGATCAGGGCGAAGCGCTCGTCGAGCGCCAGCGCTCGCGCGTCGCCGTCGACGATGCGGACGCGCTCACCGAGCGCAGGCCGACGCTCTGCCGCCGCAGCCAGGCGCGCCGCCGCCCGCTCGCGCATGGCGGCGTTGGGTTCGAGCGCGACCACGTCGACGCCGACCTCGGCCAGCGCCAGGGTGACGCGGCCGGTGCCGGCGCCGAGTTCCAGCACCGGCCCGTCCTGGTCCTCGGCGAGCCGGCGGTAGAAGGCCAGGTCGTCGCGGTATGCGTCGTGCTGCAGGTCGTACAGCCAGGGGGTGTCGTAGAGGTCGCTCATGCGTCGGCCGCCAACGTCTCGGAGAGCGCCTCGTGCGTCGCTTCGACCACGCTCAGGTGCAGCGCGTCGAGCCGCAGCACGAGGTCGGCGACGGAGACGAGGGCGGGACGATGGCTGACCGCCAGCACCAGCCGCCGCTCGGCCTGCCGCCGCAACACCGCCACCACCTCGCGCTCCGCCACAGCGTCGAGCGCCGAGGTCGGTTCGTCGAGCAGCACCACCGCGGGGTCGCCGAGCAGCGCCCGGGCGATCGCCAGGCGCTGGCGCTGACCGCCCGACAGGCCGCCGCCGTCCTCTCCGAGGTCGGTGTCGAGCCCGCCGGGGAGGCCCACCACGGTCTCGGCCATGCCGACGTGCTCGAGCGCGCTCCACAGCGCCTCGTCGTCGACCGTGCGACCGAGCGTGAGGTTGTCGCGCACCCGTCCCGACAGCAGGTCGGTGCCTTGGGCCACGGCGGCGACCCAGCGCCGCACGCGCCCCGTGTCGGCGGCGAGCGAGACGCCGCACACCTCGACGTCGCCCTCGTCGATCGGCACGAAGCCGAGCAGGGTGCGCAGCAGCGTCGTCTTGCCGGCGCCGCTCGGCCCGACCAGCGCGACCAGCGCCGGCCCGGGCAGGTCGAGCGAGCCGCCGCGCAGCACCTCGGGGCCGCCGGGCACCCGCAGCCGGACGTTGCTCAGGCGCAGGCTGGGGGAGGGTCGCCTCGCGTCCCCGTCGCCGTCGATGCTCGTGTTCGTCGACGCTGCGGTCGACAGCGGCGCCGCGACCGGGACGCCTGCCGAGCGCGGCTCCAGCGCGTCGAGCGTGGCCAGCCGTCGCCACGCCGCGCGCGCCTGCTGCGCGAGGGCCACCGACTTCGGCAGCAGCTGGCTCGGCGTCGCGAGCAGCGCTACGAGCGTCACGAACGTCACCACCTGGCCCGTCGTGATCACGCCCGCGGCGGCACGTTGCGCCAGCAGCGCGACCAGCGCTCCGATCGCGCCGAACACCAGCACCTGCGACACGGGCACTTGCAGCGCCGCGAAGGTCGTGCGCCGCGCCATGGCCCGCTCGGTCGCGCGGTTGTCGCGTTCCAGGCGCTCCGCCATGAACGCGTCGGCGTCGTAGGTGCGGACCGTCTCGTGGTGCCGGAACACCTCCTGCAGTCGCGCCCCGACGCGCTCGAGCCCAGCCAGATGCAGGTCGCTGGCCGCCTCGATGCGGCGTCCGATCACGCGCAGCATCAGCACGGCCGGCAGCGCCAGCCCGACGAGCGTGGCCGTGGCCACCGGATCGGTCCACGCCAGCACCGCGAGCACGGCGACGAGCGTGGCCGATTCCGCCACGGCACCGCCGAGTCCGAACAGCACGAACGTCTCGACCTCGCGCAGATCGGCGAGCAAGCGTGCGCTCAAACCCCCGCTGCTGCCTGGTAGCGTGCCTGGCACGCGCCGCACCAACCGCGCCGACAGCGATGCCCGCCAGCCGGCCGACGCAGCGGCGGCGGCCCGGCCGAACGCCGTGTCCTGTGCCCACAACAGCGCCGCGCCGAGCAGCGCCATGCCACCGCCGAGCAGCAGCAGCGGCACCAGCCGCGTGAGGTCCTGACGCGCCAGCACGTCGTCGAAGAGCGGCGTCACCACCACCGGCACCACCGCCACGCGGACGGTGGCGCCGATCAGCGCCGCGGCCGAGCCCAGCGCGATCGACCACGCCACCCGCCGCCGAGTGGCGCCTTCGAGGCGCAGCGCCGACGCAGGCGGCGCTCGCCTCGTCGCGGACGCATCGTCGGTCGGGCGCTCGGTCACGTCGCGCCCCCGTCGCCCCC
>SLSM01000112.1 GCA_007130445.1 Trueperaceae bacterium
CGCTCACCTTCCTGCTGGCGCCGACGGGCTTCACGACGCTCTCGGTGCGCGTGTTCACCCGCACCTCGGAGGGGATGATGGCCGAGGCGGCGCCGTTCGCGTTGGCGATCGTGCTGTTCTCGAGCCTCTTCGTCGGCTTGTTGGTGAGTTACGAGGGGCGTCGATGACGGCGTGGACGCCATGACACAAGTCCTACCCGCCCACTCGGAGATGGCCGTTACACTGCGGGCGAGCGCATGAGCGACGTCACCCCCCTCCCCCACCCGTCCGCGACCGTCGTCGAGGTCCGCGGCATCACGCGACGCTACCCACGCACCGAACACGCGGCGGTCGACGACCTCGACCTGGACGTCGCGCAGGGCGAGATCCTGTGCCTGCTCGGGCCCTCGGGTTGCGGCAAGACGACGTTGCTGCGGCTGATCGCCGGCTTCGAGATGCCCGACGCCGGGCGCGTGCGCATCGCCGGCACGACGGTCGCCGATGCCGACACGTGGATCGAGCCCGAGCGCCGCAGGATCGGCTTCGTGTTCCAGGACTACGCGCTCTTCCCGCACCTCACCGTGCGACAGAACGTCGCCTTCGGGCTCCGCCAAGGCAACAAGGCCGCCCGCCTGAAGCAGGCCGACGCCGTCCTCGACCTGGTGGGGCTGACCATCTTCGCCGCCCGCTACCCGCACCAGCTCTCTGGCGGGCAGCAGCAGCGCGTCGCACTGGCCCGCGCCCTCGCTCCGTCGCCGGCCGTGATCTTGCTCGACGAGCCCTTCAGCAACCTCGACGCCGCGCTGCGAGGCAGCACCCGAGACGAGGTGCGCCACATCCTGAAGCGCACCGGCACCACCGCCATCCTGGTCACGCACGACCAGGAGGAGGCGATGACCTTCGCCGACCGGATCGCCGTCATGCGCTCGGGCCGTCTGGAACAGATCGGCACGCCCGAAGGGGTGTACGAGCGCCCCGCGACGGCCTTCGTCGCCAGCTTCCTGGGCCGCACGAACTTGGTGCGCGGCGAAGGGCACGGCAGCACGGCACGCACGCCCCTGGGCGAACTGGCGCTCGCGCGCCCTGCGCACGGCCAGGTCCTGCTGTCGGTGCGGCCCGAGGCGCTCGGCTTCAGCACCAACGGCACCGGCACCCCCGTGCGGGTGATGCAACGCGAGTTCAAGGGCCACGACCTCACGTATACCTGCCAACTCGCCGACGGTGAGCGCCTGAAGGTCGTCGTCCAGACCGGGCCCGGTTGTCCCGTGTGCGTGGGTGACGTCGTCCCCGTGGTGATCTGCGGGGCAGCCGTTCCGCTCGAGGCCAGCGCCTCGCCGCGCCCCCGGACCTGAGCGACACGAGGCGCTCCGGCGTCACTCCGCTGCGAACACCCACGCCTCGAAGGTCGTCACGAACCGGCCCCGAACCGGCACGAACAGCACGCGAACCGTGAACGGCGCCGTGAGCTCGAGCGGCCGCCAGGCGCCGTCGAGCAGGCCGAAGCGGAGCGACCAGCGTTCGACCACGGCGTCGGGGTCGGGGTCGCGCAGCTCGAGCCGCGCCGTGTCGCCATCCTCGAACGTCAGGTCGTGGTCGTCGCACGGCAGACCGAAGTCCTGGGTCCCACCGGCTCCACCTCCATCGCCGCCGTCCGGTCGCCGCAGACCACGTCGCTCGAGGACGGTCGTCGTCACACCGTCGTCGTCACGCTGGACGCGCGAGCGCTCATAGGCGACCTCTCGCCCCCCTTGCTCGAGCGTCACGGCGACGACGACCTCGCGCGCGGACGCGAGCGAGTCGGGTAGGGCCGCGACCAATGCCTCGCACGTCGGCGGGTTCGAGCTGCCGAGCGCGGCGGGCGCGAACCAAGCGACCGTGGCGAACGCGATCGGGGCGATCCAACGACGCATGCCGGTAGCGTACGCAGCAGACGGCCCCGCATGCGTCTGCCGCGGACAGCGCTGGGTCGGGAAGCGCCGTTTGACCCGCCTGCACGGGTCCAGTACGGTGATGGGCGGTGGCATGACCACCGACACCCTCGAGGAGAGGAGCCGACGTTGAGCACTGGCGCGAACGTGCCATCCGAGCCGGACCGACCGCCCCGAGCGCGACAGCGCACTCGTCCTCCCAGACCAGATCGCGACGTACATCCGCGAGCGCCAACTGACCAAGCTCGCCTCGACGAACGTGCAGTGGCCACACGAAGAGCTCGTCGCTCCCGAGCTGGTCGACGCGCTGCGAGAGCTCGAGCCGCTCGACCGGACGCTGCTGTTCCGCGCGTTGCCCCAGGCCATCGCTGCCGAGGTCTTCTCCTATCTCGAGGGTGAGACCCGAGACGACCTCCTGAGACGCCTCACCGACGCGGAGACGCGCCACCTGCTGGCCGAGCTCAACCCCGACGACCGCACCAGCATGCTGCACGAGCTGCCGGGCCAGGTGACGCAGCGGCTCCTCAACCTCTTGGAGCCCGAGGATCTGGCCGAGGCCCGCACGCTGCTCGGCTACCCGGAGGACAGCGTCGGGCGGCTGATGACGCCCGACTACCTGGCGGTGAAGCCCGACTGGAGCGTCGCCCAGGCGCTGGATCACATCCGCAAGCGCGCCCAGGCGTCCGAGACCGCCGACGTGATCTACGTCGTGGACGCTCGGTGGCACCTGCCCGACGACATGCCCTTGCGGCGCCTCGTCATGGCCGACCCGTCGCAACGCGTCGAGGACATCATGGACCACACGGTCGTCCGCCTCGACGCCCGCGACGACCGCGAAGAGGCCGTGCGCACGGTGCAGCGCTACGACCGCGTCGCGCTCCCCGTCGTCGACTCCGGCGGCGTCTTGGTCGGCATCGTGACCATCGACGACGTCTTCGACGTGGCCCAGGAGGAGGCCACGGAGGACTTCCACCGCTCCGGAGCGATGCTCCCCTTGCGTGCCTCGTACTGGGAGACCACGAAGCGCGTCCTGTATCGAGCCCGGATCGGTTGGCTCGCCGCGCTGGTGCTCGTGAACCTGGTGTCCTCTGGCGTCATCGCGGCCTACGAGGAGGTCCTCGAGGCCGTGGTCGCGCTCGCCTTCTTCATCCCGCTCATCATCGACACCGGCGGGAACGCGGGCTCACAGTCCGCGACCATGATGATCCGCGCCATCAGCACGGGCGACGTCAAGCCCTCGCAGTGGTTCCGGGCGTTCACCCGAGAGCTCGTCGTCGGCATCGCCATCGGCGTCACGCTCGGCGTGCTCGGCATGTTCCTCGGGTTCTTCCGCGGTGGCTTCGAGGTCGGGATCGTCGTGCTGCTGACGATGGTCACCATGCTCGTGTTGACGAACCTGGTCGGGGTGGTCCTGCCGTTCGTGCTGACACGGCTGAAGCTCGATCCGGCGTTCGCCAGCGGCCCGCTCATCACCTCGATCGCCGACGCCGTCGGCCTGATCATCTACTTCTCGTTCGCCGTTTGGGTGTTGGGCCCGGTGATCGGCTGAGGCTCGCGCCTCGGTGCAGGGACCGTGGGGGTGCGCCGCTCGGCGTTCGACGGCCGCCTCAGCGCGGCGCACCCGACGCCACCACGGTCTCGAGCGCGCTCGGTGCCGCCACGACGGGCGCCTCGCCGGGCGTGAAGAGCCACACCGCCAGCACGACGAGCGCCAGCGCCCACACGTAGTACGCGAACACCCGGAAGCGGGCCCGGCGCAGGGTAGCGACGACCAACCACAGCGACCCGACGCCGACCACGGCGGCGACGGCGAAGCCGATCGCGAGGGGCGTCGCACCGATGGCCAACGGCTCGGACGAACGCCACAGCTCGAGCACTTGGAGCAGCGACGCGCCGAGGATGGTGGGGATCGCCAGGAAGAAGCTGTACTCCCCCGCCCAGCGCCTGCGCACGCCGAGGAGCAGCGCCGCCACGATCGTGAGCCCGCTGCGCGAGAGTCCCGGCAGGAGTGCCAGCGCCTGCGCGAACCCGATCGCGAGCGCCACCATCAGCGTGATGTCGCGCAGGCCGCGGGTCCGTGGGCCCAGGCGATCGCTCGCCAGGAGCAGCGCCCCCGTCAGCGTGAGCATGAGTGCGATCACCGGCGGCGCCGCGAACGCCTGCTCGAACAGTCGCTTGAGTGGCAGGCCGATCACGCCGGTCGCGGCGACGTAGATCGGCCCAAGCGCCGCCCACGAGACGGCGCAGACCCGCGTGGAAGACCACCGCGATCGACACGAGCGTCCCGACGTGCACCACCAGGTCGAAGAGCACCATGCTGGCCGATTCGGGTGGGGGCAGTTCGGAGCCCATGGCGATGA
>SLSM01000388.1 GCA_007130445.1 Trueperaceae bacterium
CGAGGATCTTGCGCGGATCGAACTCCTTGGGCTTGGCGCCCAGGACCTCGCGCACGGCGACGGTCATCGCGAGGCGCAGGTCGGTGTCGGTGTTGATCTTGGCGATGCCGTGCTTGACGGCTTCGCGGACGTCGTCCTCGTGGATGCCCGAGGCGTCCTTGAGCTCGCCGCCGGCGGCGTTGAGGCGCTGCACGAGCTCCGCGGGGACCCCCGACGCTCCGTGCATCACCAACGGGTTGGGCAGCAGCGCGGCGATCTCGCGGATGCGCTTGTGATCGATGTAGGGGCGCCCCTTGCCCTTGTTGGCGCCGTGCGACGTACCGATGGCGATCGCCAGGTAGTCGGCGCCCGATCCGGCCATGAAGCGCTCGGCCTCTTCGGGCTTGGTGAGGATGGCGTCCTCCTCGGCCACGACCACGTGCTCCTCGACGCCCCCGAGGCGGCCGATCTCGGCCTCGACGGTCACGCCGACGGCGTGTGCCGCCTCGACCACGCGCTTCGTCTCGGCGATGTTGGTCGCCTCGTCCTCGTGCGACTTGTCGATCATCACCGAGGTGAAGCCCATCTCGATCGCGCGCATGCAGCTCTCGAACGAGCTGCCGTGGTCGAGGTGCAGGCATACGGGCACGGTCGCCTCGCGGCCCATGCCGATCACCATGTCGATCAGGGCCTTGCCGCCGTACTTGAGGCCGCCCTCCGAGACGGCGACCAGCACCGGCGAGCGGGTGGCCTCGGCGGCCTCGAGGATCGCCTGCGTGATCTCCATGTTGTTCGTGTTGAATGCGCCGACGCCGTACCCTCCGGCACGCGCGGCGTCGAGGATGGATGAACCTGTGACGAGTGGCATGGAGCGAGTCTACCAGGCCTCGCCAGGGACAGCCGACCCGCGTATCGCCTGGGTCGTGGGGTGTTCGTGCCACGCTTCGAGGAGCGCCCGGACCGCGCGGCAGCTCGCCTGGACCGCACCGCGGATGTCCCACAGCCGCTTGTCGCGTTCGCCGACCAGGTTCGACACCCCCCGCACCTCTGCGAACGCAAGGCCCAGCCGGTCCGCCACCTGGGCGGCCGCGGCCCCCTCCATGCTTTCGATGGAGACGTCGTGGGCGCGTTGCAGCGCGGCGCCGCGGTCGACGCCGACGGTGATCGCGTCGAGCGTGGCGAAGCGCAGGAGCGGGAGGCCGAGTCGCTCCGCCATCACGTGCTGCAGCCCCGCGTGCGTCGGGACCAGGTTGAAGCGCGCCGGCCGCCCGTCGCGTGCGGGGGTCGCGGCGAACCCCAGGACGTCGAGCCCGTCGAGTGCACCGTCCTCTCGGCGCACGCCGAGGTCGAGCTGCAACTCCTCGCTCGCGGCGGCGACCATGCCGTTGGAGAGGAAGCTCCCCAGGTAGGCGCCGCCGATGCCCACCTGGACGGCCGCACGCGGCCCGAGCGCCAGCGCCGTCGCGGCCAGGCACGCGGCGGCGTTCGCCTTGCCGATGCCCGAGGCCGTCAGCGCCACCCTGGTGCGGCCGATGGTGCCGAGCGTCACCGCGTCCCACGGCCCGCGGATCTCACGCGCCTCGCGCATGTGCTCGCGCAGGGGCGCGAGCTCCGGCTCGGTCGCCGCCAGCACCAGCACGGGCGCGTCGTCCCGGGGGCTGGCCCGCCGCGGGGTGGCTGGACTCACGCGGCGGCCGGCGCGTCGAGCAGGGCCCGCACGAAGGCGGCCGCGTCGTAGGGCTGGAGGTCGTCCGCGCGCTCGCCCACGCCGACGAAGCGGATGGGCAGCTTCAGTTCGCGCGCGATCGGTAGCAAGATGCCGCCCTTGCCTGTGCCGTCGAGCTTCGTGACCACCACGCCGGTCAGGCCGACGGCCTCGTGGAAGCGCTTGGCCTGCTCCAGGCCGTTCTGCCCGGTCACGGCGTCGAGCACCAGCCAGACCTCGCGGGGCTCGCCCGGGTCGGCCTTGGCGATCACGCGTTTGACCTTCTTCAACTCTTCCATCAGGTTGTGCTTGGTGTGCAGCCGCCCGGCGGTGTCGACGATGAGCAGGTCGGCGCCGCGGGCGATCCGGCGCTGCGCGGCGTCGAACGCCAGGGCAGCGGTGTCGCTGCCGCTCTCGCCGGTCACGGTCGGGATCCCCAGGCGTTCGCCCCACACGGCGAGCTGCTCGCTGCCGGCCGCGCGGAAGGTGTCGCCAGCGCAGAACATCACGCGCTTGCCGTGCTCCTGCCAGTAGCGGCCGAGCTTCGCGATCGTGGTGGTCTTGCCGACGCCGTTCACGCCGACGACCATCAACACCGTGCCGGCCGGCTCCACCACGGAGCGCGTGACGTCGAGGTCGAAGCCCACGCGGCGCAGTTTCTGGCGCATGCGGTCGCCCTCGAGTTGATCGAGCAGCGCACGCTCCAGGGCGTCCCGGAAGGTCGCGCCGCGCTCGCGCTCCGCGCGCGCCTCGCGCACCACCTCCGCGGCGATCGTCGCCCCGACGTCCGCGCCGATCAGCGCGAACTCGAGGTCGTCCCAGTCCATCGCCCAGTCGCGCGGCGGCGGGGTGGGGGCGCGCGCGTCGCCGGGCGCGGCCCCAGGCGTCGCTTCGGCCTCACCGAGGATGGCAGAGCGGGTCTTGCTCAGGCCGGCGCGCAGCCGGTCGAACCACGCCACGTTCAGCCACGCTCCGCGGCGGTGACGGGCCGCCGGCCACGCTTGGCCCGCTCGGCCTCCTTGGCGGCCGCCTCGGCCTCGGCCTTGAGGCGCTCCGGATCGTCGTCGGGCAGGCCCTCGCTGATGGCGTGGAGCGCCTGACCGATGCGCTCCATGGTCCGTTCCTTGCCCATGATGACGACCAGGTCGACCACGCCGGGTGCCTGCGTCGTCCCCGTGAGCGCCACGCGCAGCGGCATCATCACCTTGCCCATGGGCACCGCCTGGCGCTGCACGTACCCGTGCAGGAGCTCGTCGACGTCGTCGTCGTCGAACCACTCGAGCGCCGCGAACGCGCGCTCCAAGTCCTCGAGGTAGCCCTGACCCGCCGCCAGGCGCCGCCGTGCGTCGTCGTCGTAGCGCAGGCGTGGCTCGAAGAAGGGGACGAGTTGATCGGTGAGCTCGAGCAGCGTCTCGGCCCTGGGCCGGAGGACGTCGAGCGCGTCGAGGAGGTAGTCGTCGTCGTCGACCGTGATGCCACGCTCCTGCAGCCAGGGGCGGACGCGCTCACCGAGCGCCTCGATGCTCAGCACGTCGCGTAGGTAGCGCGCGTTGACGCTGCGCAGACGCTTGAGGTCGAACACGGGACCGCCGAGCGAGATGCGCGCCGGGTCGAAGGCCGCGACCATCTCGTCGAGCGAGAAGTGCTCACGGCCATCGGGCATGCTCCAACCCATGGTGCCGAGGAAGTTCAGCAGCGCCTCGGGCAGGATGCCCTGCCGGCGGTAGCTCTCGACCGAGGTGTCCATCTTGCGCTTCGAGATCTTCGTCTTGTTGGCGTCGGGGTTGCGCAGCAGCGGCAGGTGCACGAAGGTCGGCAACGCCCACCCGAAGGCCCGGTACAGGAGCACGTGGATCGGCGTGGAGGTCACCCACTCCTCCGCGCGCATCACGTGCGTCACGCCCATCAGGTGGTCGTCGACCACGACCGCGAGATGATAGGTGGGGTAGCCGTCGGACTTGAGCAGCACGGTGTCGCGGATCTCGCTGTTGGGGATGCGCACCTCGCCGCGCAAGAGGTCGATGAAGGCCGTGTCGCCCGAGTCGGGCGCGCGCAGCCGCACCACGTGTGGCTCGCCGGCCGCGGCTCGGCGGGCCTGCTCGTCGGCCGCCACGCCGCGACCCCGCCCGTCGTAGCCCGGGTCGTGACCGAGGCGGCGCTGCTCGAGCCGCATCGCGTCGAGTTCCTCTGGGGTCTCGAACGCGCGGTACGCGTGGCCCTCGTCGATCAGGCGCTGCGCATGCGCCTGATAGAGCGCCAGGCGTTCGCTCTGCCGATAGGGTCCGTGCTCGCCGCCGATGCCCGGACCCTCGTCCGGGCGCAGGCCGAGCCAGTCGAACATCGCCAGGATCCGCTCCTCGGCCCCGGCCTGGTAGCGCTGCCGGTCGGTATCCTCGAGCCGCAGCACGAAGCGGCCGCCGTGGCGCCGCGCGAGCGCGTAGTTGAACAGGCCGACGTACGCCGTCCCGACGTGCGGGTCGCCGGTGGGCGATGGGGCGATGCGTGTCACGACTGGCATACGTCCTCCTTCACATCATCAGAGCATCA
>SLSM01000399.1 GCA_007130445.1 Trueperaceae bacterium
CACCCGCGACTCGCCGAGCGCGTGCAGGGCGTGGTCGGCGATGTCGGAACTGGCGAGCTCGGCGGCCGTCTTGGCCAGGATGCGTGCGACGTCGACCGCGACGTTCCCCACACCGATGACCACGGCGTGCTCTCCGTCGAGCGGCGGCTCCACCTCGGCGTAATCGGGGTGGCCGTTGTACCAGGCCACGAAGTCGGTGGCCGGGAGGCTGCCGATCAGGTCCTCACCGGGTATGCCGAGGCGGCGATCGTCCGGGGCACCGTAGGCGAAGACGACGGCGTGGTAGTGGCGCTTCAACTCGGTGACCGTCACGTCACGACCGACCTCGACGTTGCCCCAGAAGTGCACCCGCGGGTCGCTGGCCGTGCGCGCGTACATCGCGGTCACCGACTTGATCTTCTGGTGGTCGGGCGCCACGCCGTAGCGCACCAGTCCGAACGGTGCGGGCAGGCGGTCGTAGATGTCGACCGACACGTCGCTTCGAGCCTTGAGGAGAGCATCTGCGGTGTAGAACCCAGACGGACCGGCACCGACGACGGCCACTCGCAACGCTGAGGTCATGGCGTCCATGGGCGAGTCTACCAGCCGCACATTGCCCGACCGGGCCGGGCGCGGTAGGCTCTGGCGCCATGGACGTCGCCTCCCCGCCCGCCGAACCGCTCGTGCCGCGACTCGTGGTCCACAAGTACGGTGGTACCAGCGTCGGCGACCTCGAGCGGATCCGCAAGGTCGCAGCGCGCCTGCATCGCACGGTCGAAGCCGGCCACAAGGTGGCCGTGACGGTCTCGGCGATGGGCCACAGCACGGATCGCCTCGTCGCGACGGCTCGAGAACTGACGCAGCGCCCCGATCGGCGTGAGCTCGACATGCTGATGGCGACGGGCGAACAGGTGTCGATCGCGCTCCTCACGATGGCCCTCCAGTCGATCGGCGTACGGGCGCGCTCCCTCACCGGCCGCCAGGCGGGCTTCCTGACGGACGGCGTGTTCGGCTCCGCACGGATCGTCCAGGTCGACCCCGGGCCCGTCGTCCGCGCGTTGGCAGCGGTGGACGTGGTCGTCATCGCCGGGTTCCAGGGCGACTCGAGCGACGGCGAACTCACCACCTTGGGTCGGGGCGGCAGCGACACCACCGCCGTGGCGATGGCCGCGGCCCTCGGGGCCGACGAGTGCGAGATATTCACGGACACGGACGGCATCTACACGACGGACCCGCACGTGATCCCGAGCGCTTCGAAACTCACGGCCATCGATTACGACGAGATGCTCGAGCTCGCGGCGCTCGGCGCCAAGGTGCTCCATCCCAGGAGCGTGTGGTATGCGCGGCGCTACGGCGTTCGCATCCACGTGCGCTCGTCGTTCTCGTTCTCTGCGGGGACGATCGTGACCGCGCTGCCACGCGCGCAGGAGGTTGCCATGAGGACCGACCGGCCCGTCACGGGCGTTGCGCTCGACACGGAGCACGCGCGGATCAACGTGCTCGGCGTACCCGACGTGCCTGGGATCGCGGCGCGCATCTTCGACGCGCTCGGCGCGAGTGGCGTCAACGTCGACATGATCATCCAGGGCGTACCGGGGGCGGGCGACAGCCGCCAGCAGATGTCGTTCACCGTGCCGCGCGACCTCGCGCAGGAGGCCGTCGACGTGGTGCAACCGGTGCTCGACGCCATCGGCGGCGGCAGCGTCAGCGCGGACGACGACGTGGCGAAGCTGTCGATCGTGGGCGTCGCGATCGGCTCCACGCCCGGCATCGCGGGTCGGATGTTCGCAGCCGTCGCGGGCGCCGGCGCCAACATCGAGATGATCGCCACGAGCGAGGTGCGCATCTCGGTGGTGATCCCGAAGGCGCTCGCCGAGGTCGCGCTGCGCGCCGTCCACGACGCCTTCGGGCTCGAGGCGCCGGCACCGCAGTGAGGCTGCGCGCCACGTTGGATCAGGTGTTCCTGACACCGCGTCCCGGCACCGTCGAGGCGCTGCTGGTCTGGGAGCGGGAGAGCGGTCGACGCGAGCGTGAGACGCTGCACCTCGCGGTCGGTGACGTCGCGACCGCCGCCGCCCTGCTCGGCGCGACCCTGGCACGGCGCCCCGACGTCGAGGGCGTCGCGCGCTGCAGGCTTCGTCTGAAGGGCCCGAGCGCGCTGCGCGACGATCACGGCTTGCAGGGTGCACTGGCGGCGGCGTTCCGAGCCGAGCGGCGCCGCCCGGCGGACACGTGAGCGCGGTCGGCGCGGGCATCGTCCTCACGACGCTCGCCTACGTCCGCCGCGGCGACCACACGCTGATGCTGGAGCGGGCACCGCGCGCCGGCCGTGACGTGCACGCCGGGCGCTGGAACGGGGTGGGAGGCAAGTTCCTGGCGGGGGAGAGCCCCGAGGACTGCCTGCGACGCGAGGTCCGCGAGGAGGCCGGCGTCGAGGTCCTGGCCGCCGTCTTGAAGGGGTGCATCACCTTCCCCGCGTTCGACCACGGCACCCACGTGTACAGCTTCGTCTACGTGGTCACGCGGTTCGAAGGCGAGCCGTTCACCGCCGGGCCCGAGGGGCGCCTGCACTGGATCGAGACCAGCCGCCTGACGGACCTACCCTTGTGGGAAGGCGACCGCGTCTTCCTGCCGTGGCTCGACCGTGCCGGCGTGTTCAGCGCCACGTTCCGCTACGTCGCCGGTCGCTTCGATGGGTTCGAGGTCGCGCACTACCCCAACGCGGACAGCTTCTCCTGATCGAACAGCTTCACGAGGCGCTGCGCCAACGCGACGTCGCCCCCGATGCGGATGCGCCCGGTCATGAACGCCATCATCGGGTTGAGCTTTCCCTTGAACAGCGCGAGGAGGTCGTCGTCGGCGATCGTCACGGTGACGTCGGGCGCCTCGGCCCGGCCGTCCACGGTTCGTACCGTGCCCGCGTCGAGCACGACGTACACGGGCTCCGAGAGCTCGTACTGGATGACGGCCTTGGTGTCGCCAGCGGCCTCGACGTCGAGCGCTTCCGGCATGCGGTGCAGGAGGTCTTTCGCGGTCATGCCCAGTTATACGACGCTGCGACGCCCGCCAGCGTCGACGGCGTGCCAGGGCTCTCGTCACGCCCGTCCATCGGCGTCACGCCCCATCCAACGGCCGGGCGCGACGAGGCCGCGTGGTAGCCTCACGCCGAACCGACCGGGAGGTCCGCGCGTGGAGTTCGCCCTGTCCGAAGAGCTGCTCGCGATGCAGCGCACCGTGCGAGACTTCGCCGAGCGCGAGATCGCGCCGATCGCGGCCGAGCTCGATCGCGATCCGCGCTTCCCGTGGCCGACGTTGCGACGGATGGGGGAGCTCGGCCTGCTCGGGATCACGACGCCCGAGGCCGATGGCGGCGCCGGGCTCGACTCGCTCAGCGCGGCCGTGCTGCTCGAGGAGATCGCCGCCGCCGACGCCTCGCACGCGACCATCATGAGCGTCACGAGCGGTCTGCCGCAGGCCCTGCTCGTGCGCCACGGCGACGACGAGCAGCGCGGGCGCTGGCTCCCGCGCCTCGCCTCGGGCGAGTGGATCGGCGCCTTCTGCCTCAGCGAGCCGCACGCCGGCAGCGACGCCGCCGCGCTCCGCACCCGGGCCGAGCGCGTGCCCGGCGGCTACCGTCTCAACGGCACGAAGGCGTGGATCACGGGCGGCGGAGAGGCGCAGCTGTACCTGGTCCTGGCGATGACGGATCCTGCGGCGGGCGCCCGCGGCGTCAGCGCGCTCGTGGTGGAACAGGACCAGGACGGCATCACCTTCGGCGCCCCGGAGTCGAAGCTCGGCCAGCACGCGGCCATCACGACCAGTGTGACGTTCGACGACTGCTTCGTCGCCGAGGACCAGCGCCTGGGAGGCGAGGGCCAGGGATTCGTGATGGCGATGAGCTCGCTCGACGGTGGCCGGATCGGCATCGCTGCGCAGTCCGTCGGCATCGCCCGCGCGGCGCTCGACGCCGCCCTGGCGTACGCAGACGAGCGCGAGGCGTTCGGCGCACCCCTGCGCGAGTACCAAGGCGTCGCCTTCCCGCTCGCCGACATGGCGACACGCCTCGACGCCGCCCGCCTCCTGACGCAGCGGGCCGCGTGGCTCCGCGACCGCGGGTATCGCGTCACGAAGGAGGCGAGCATGGCCAAGCTCTTCGCGAGCGAGACAGCGGGCTTCGTGACCGATGCCGCGCTGCAGGTGTTCGGCGGGTACGGCTACAGCCGCGACTACCCGGTCGAGC
>SLSM01000337.1 GCA_007130445.1 Trueperaceae bacterium
TCGGTGTGACGCTCTTGTCGGTCCGGTTGGGACCGGGTCCGGGTGTGGACCGCGCCAGCCTACTGCACGCGAGCGTGTCAGGGGAACGTCATGACGGTGCAGCGGTACACGCGGCCGCACGAGCCCGCCGCGAGCATCGGCGTCCTGGTGGCAGGAGGTGCTGGACCTGGGCGCCCACGGCCACCATGGCCTCTGCGACGCGGCTATCGTCGCCGCTGCTGCGAGCGCTGGGTGCAGGCGACTGCTGTCCGAGGACCTCCAGGCCGCTCGGCCCCGTGCCGCCGTGCGAGCCGCTGCAGGTCCTGGAACGCCCGAGCGTCGCCCCACGGCTCGGGCGAGGGTCCGCTCGGCAGGGGGTCAGGTGGTCGAGCACGCACGAACGCCGCAGCGTGTAACGGTCATGTGACGGAGCGGCGCTACGGTGCGGTCCATGCGCATCATCGGGTTGCCGTCCGTTCGCCCAACGCACGCCACGGTCCGCTCGTTCGCTCACGCGAGGCTCGTGCTCGCGCTGGCGCTGGCGCTGCCGCTCGCAGCCTGCGGTCCTGCAGGTCCGAGCCTGCCCGGGGCGCCCGAGGCCGTGGCGGTGCGGCCGCTCGACGAGGCCGTTGCGGTCTCGTGGGTCCTCGGCAGCGACGGCGGTAGCGCGCTGCTGAACCATGCCTTCTCGCTCGACGACGGCGACAACTGGACCGCGTTCGATCCGCCGGTCACGAGCGGCGGCGCCGTCATCGGGGAGCTCGTCAACGGCGCGTTGCACCGCCTGCGGGTGAGGGCGGTGAACGCACGCGGGCCCGGTGCCGCGTCCGGTGCGGTCGAGGCCGTCGCAGCTCGACCGAGCTACCTGGTCGGCGCGCACGCGCCTGGGCACCTTCAGGTGAACGGGATCGCGTCGCTGCGAGACGGCGGCGTGTTCGTGGTGGGCTACCACTATGGCCAGGCGTCGTTCGGGGCGATCCCGCCCGTGGAGTCGAGCTGGAGCGAGCGCGGCTTCATCGCGACACTCGATGCGGGCGCTGCCTGGCGATGGATCGTGGACCTCGAGGCAGGCGGCGCGTCGAGCATCGAGGCCGTGGCACCGCTCGCGGACGGTGCCGTGGTCGTCGGTACGTTCGGACAGACGCTCGATCTCCATCCGTTCGGTTCGTTCACGAGCTCGGGTGGGTCGTCGTTCGTGGCGACGCTCGACCGCGACGGCACGTGGCTGTGGGCCGAGGTGATGGATGCCGAGGCGGGCAGCAGTGTCGCGGGCCTTGCCGTGGCCGTCGCGCCCGACGGCGACGTCGTCGTGGCGGGCACGGTGTACGGAACCGTGCGCTTCGGCGACACGGTCGTGAGTTCGGCCACGACGTTCGACGCGTTCGTGGCGCGCCTCGCGCCCGGGGGCGGCTGGCGTTGGGTCGCCGTGGCCGGCGCCGACGCCGTCACCGTACCCACGACGCTTGCCTTCACGCCCGACGGTGGAGCGGTGATCGGTGGTCGGACGCGGGCGACGCAGCCGGTCGCGACGCTCCCAGCGACTGGCAACGCCGGCAACGATGACGGGTTCGTCGCGGCGCTCGGCGCCGATGGCGCCTCCTGGCGTTGGGTCCGTACGCTCGGCGGCTCGAGCAACGATCGCGTCGAAGGCGTCGCCGTGGCCGACGGCACCCTCGTCGCGATCGGCTCGTACTTCGGAACGGCGGCGTTCGGTCCCCTCGGCACGCGACCGCCGCCGTTCGCCGCCATGACGACGGCGTACCTCCTGCGGCTGTCGTTCGACGGCGCGTGGGAGAGCGTGGCGATCGTGGCCGCGAGCGGCGGCGCCGCGTTCCGCCGGGCGGTGGCGCGACCCGGCGGTGGCATCGTCATCGCGGCCGAGGCCAACGGTGACGTCCTGTTCCCAGGAGGCGTCTCGGGCGGTGTCGGCTCGGGGCCCTACCTGCTCGATTTCGACGCATCCGAAGCGCTCCTCGGCGTCGCCCGACTCGGCCGGGGAGGCGGTGTGACGACCGAGACGGGTTCCGCTCACGTCTACGCACTGGCGCTCGGCGTCGGTGGGGTACCGGTCGTCGGTGGGACTCTGTACGGCGCGGTGAACGACGGGACGACGGTGATCGAGCAGGCCGACGGGGCGTTCGGACCCGACCTGTTCGTGTGGAAGGCGGCCTTCGAGGTGCTCGATTGATCCCTGCTCCATGCGTACTGGTCGGCGCCGCGGCCACGATCGACGGGCTCGAGAACGGTGCAGTCCACGCCCTGCGCCTGCGGGCCGTGAACGGCGCCGGCGGTGTGGTCGTGGCCGGTGACGTCAGCGGCACCGCCACGTTCGGTGCGGCGGCCATCGTGGGGCCTCCGGACGTGGCGTTCACGGAGGGAGACGCCACACTGGTCGCCAGCCTCGACGCCGAGGGTGCCTGGATCTGGACACTCGGCGCCGGGGGATCAGGCCGGCACACAGGCATGGATGTGGTCGCAACCGCGGCTGGCGGCGCCGGAGTGGCGAGGGTCGTCGCGTGCGTCTACGCCACGCAGCCGCGTCCGTGCCGCTACCATGGTCGCCATGGACCGTGGTGGCGATGCGGGGGCCGTGTTCGTGCGGCTGCTCGGGCGACCGGAGGTGCGCTGGGCGGGTGGGAGCGACGACCTGCTCTCCGGCATGCCCAAGCGCCTGCTTGCGTACCTCGCCGTGCGCGGCGGCGAGGCGGCGCGCGACGAGGTGGCGGCGCTGCTCTGGCCCGAGCACGACATCGATCGTGGCCGCGGCAACCTGCGGCGACTGCTGGGCCGCGCCAAGGAACTGCCGTACGCCGCGACGCTCGTCGGGGACCGTGAGCGCCTGCGCTGGCCGGTCGCGACCGACATCGCACTCGTCGCCGCCGGGGACGGCACGGCCGCGGAGCGCGCCGCCCTGATCGCGCACACGCTGCTCGACGGCCTCGAACTCGACGAGGACGACGCCTTCGCGGCGTGGTTGGACGAGGAGCGCCAGCGGCTGCGGCGCCTGCGCCGCGAGCTGCTGACCGAGCACGCACACGAGCGGCGCGAAGCGGGCGACATGGTCGCAGCGGCGGCCGCCCTCGAGCGGCTCGTCGACGAGGATCCGCTCGACGAGGAGGCGTTGCAGCGCTTCCTCGGGGTCGCGGACGCGGCCGGCAGCGCGGCGCGCGCCCGCTCCGCCTACCGACGCTTCGTCGAGCAGCTCGACCGCGAGCTCGGCTTGGCGCCGCTCGAGGCCACTCGTGCGCTCGCGGCCGGGCTCGACGGCGCCGACGAACAGGAGCCGGCCAGCGCGAGGGCGGTCGCGCGTCGCTCGCACGCGCGGGTGGAGCCCCGCGATACCGGGCGCGGGCGCGGGGCGGCCATCGCCGCCATCCCGCCGACCCTCGACGGCCCGCTCGTGGGGCGCTCGCGGACGCTGGACCGCTTGCGTCGGGCGGGCAGGCAACTGGTCGTGGTGATGGGTGAACCCGGGGTCGGCAAGACCGCCGCCGTCAGAGCGGCCTGCACGGGCGTGCACACGCTGTGGCTCCGAGCCGAGTCCGCCGCGATCGGCGGCCCGTTCGCCGCCGTCGCGTCGGCGCTGCGCGACCTCCCCGACGATCGGCTCGAGGCGCTCGCCGTGCTCGACCAGCGCGAACGGTCCGTGCTCGCGCCACTCGTTCCGCGTGTCGCCACGGGCGGGCGGGCGGCGCGGCGCGTCGTCGATCCGGCCGAGGGGCGTGGGCGCCTGGTGACAGCGGCGGCCCGGGCCCTGGGCGCGGTCTTGGCCGACGACGGCGTCCTCGTCGTCGACGACATGCACGAGTTGGACGGCGCGAGCGTGGAGGTGGTCGGGGCGCTCGTCCGAGACCTCGGGCGGATGCCCGTCGGAGCGCGTGTCCTCGCCACCGCGCGCCCGTCGGAACTCGCGAACGCTCCGGGTCGAGGCGTGCTCGAGCGCCTCGAGGCGGACGGACTGCTCGAGCGGTTGACGCTGGAGCCGTGGAGTGACGAGGAGCTGCACGCGTTGATCGCGCAGCTCTCCGGGAGCCCTGGCGGCCGGTCGTTCGCCCGGCGCCTGCACGCTGCGACGGGCGGGAACGCGCTGTTCGTGCTCGAGACGCTGCGGCACCTCTTCGCGGTCGGCCAGTTGCGCGTCGCCACGGGGGGCGGGTGGGAGACGCCGTACGACGACGCGACCGAGGACTACGCCGAGCTGCCGCTGCCGCCGACGGTCCGCGACGCGGTCAGCGAGCGCATCGCGCGGCTCGACGCCGGCACCAGGCGCCTGCTGGAGGCCGCGTCGTTGGCGGTGCCGCCGTTCACGCTCGAGCGCGTCGCCCCGGCGACGGCGCTCTCGGAGTGGCTCGCCCTCGAGGCCCTCGAGACGGCCCAACGGGCTGGACTGCTGGTCACGAACGGGGACGGCTACCGCTTCGGGCACGAGCTCGTGCGCCGCGCCGTCGCGGACGGCTTGGGCCCGGAGCGCCGCACGCTCATCGAGCGCCGGCTCGCCTGGGCGCTCGAACGCGAGCGCGGCTCACCCGGGCTCATCGCGGCGCACTTCGAGCGTGCGGGCCGGCGCGGCGACGCGTACCGGTGGCACCGGCGCGCCGCCGAGGAGGCGGCGGCGCTCTACGTACCGAGCGTCGCCGTCGAGCACCTCGAGCGCGCCGCGGCGCTCGCCGAGCACGACCGTGAGCGCGTCGAGGTCTTCCTCGAGTGGGCCGCGCTCTTGGATCGGACCGTCGACCCGAGGGCGCGCGAGGCCGTCTTGGAGCGCGCCAAGGACGCGGCCGAACGCGTCGGCGACGCGGGCATCGTCGCGCGCGTCGCGATCGCGCAGGTGCGACTGGCGCTCGACCTCGGCGACGTCGCGGTCGCGCTCGAGACAGGCGAGCGCGCGCGGTCGGTGGCGCGCCAGGCTGGGCTCGGTCCCGAGATCCACCTGGCGCTGGCGCGCGTGCACGTGAAGAGCAACGACGTGTCCGCCGCCATGCGCGAGCTCGACGCAGGTGCCCAGGACCTCGAGAGCGGAGCGAACGAGCTGCGGGGCCGCTACCACCTCGAGGGGTACGCGAACTGCGCACACCTCCGTGGCGACCTGGCCGGCGCGTTCGAGCACGTCGAGGCGGCGCTGGCGGTGTTCGAGGCCATCGAGCACCGCGAGCTGCTGGCGGAGGCGCTGAACTACCACGGCATCTTCCTGGCGTTCGACGGGCGTCACGAGGCCGGCATCGCCCGGCTCGAGGAGGGCTTGGCCATCGCTCGCGAGGTGGGGCACGTCGCGGTGCAGCGGCGGGCGCTGCTGAACCTGGTCAAGCTCCACACGGACCGGGCCGACGCCGACGCCGCGGCGCCGCTGGTCGCCGAGGGCCTGGCACTGGCGCACGACTTCGAACAGCGCACCACCGAGGTGGCGTTCTTGCTCTCCGACGGGTACGTTCGCTACATGCGTGCCGACGTCGGCGGCGCCGCCCGCGCCTTCGTGCGCGCGGCGGAGGTCGCCGACGCCGACGGGAACCCGGTGTGGCGCGCCCACGTGCGCTTCGTCGCCGCGACGCCGAGGATCCACGCCGGCGATCTGGGGGTCGCCGAGGCGCTGGTGCGTGAGGCAGAGGCGATCGTCGACACCCACGACCTGGTGCACCTGCGTCCGCGGCTCGATGCCCGCCGCGCCGCTCTGGCGCTCGCGGCGGACGACCCACGCGCCGCCCTCGCGGTCGTCGAGCGTTGGCGCGACCGACCCGAGGTGCCGCCCGAGGAGCGGGGCGAGCACGGCGTGGTGCGGGCCGCGGCGCTCGCGCGCCTGGGTGACCACGAGGGTGCGCTGGAGGCCGCCGCCGGCTGCGCCGATGCGCCCACGTTCGAGGTGGTGCTCGCCGCCGAGGCGCTCACGCTCGAAGCGACGCTGGCGCTCGGGCGCGACCCGACGACGGCCGTCGACGCCGTGCAGCGGCGCCTCGACGCGGGTCGCGCCCCACCCTTCGAGGCGCTGATGCTGCTGCGTGCGCTCGCCCGGGCGTTCGAACACCGCGGCGACGCGGCGAGCGCGTCCGAGTTGCGGCGTGAGGCCGACGAGCGCGAGGCGCGCATGCTTGCGAGCGCGTGATGCGGGCGCTTCGCGTCGCGTTCCTGGGCGGCCCGTCGACGAGACCACGCACCAGCCGCGGGTGAACGCGCTGCTGGACCGACGGTTCCGGATGCGAGGCCGCGCGAGCGCCTCAGCTCCGCCCCCCACCGGCCTCGCGCAGCGCGTCGCCGAGCAGGTTGATCGCCGTCACCGCCAGCGTGATCGTCACCCCGGGCGCGACCGCCAGCCAGGGCGACTGGCGGTAGAAGGCCTGTGCCTCGAACAGCATCCCACCCCAGCTGGGCGTGGGCGGGCGCATGCCGTAGCCGAGGAACGAGAGCGCGGATTCGATCAGCAGCACGTTGGCCGAGAGCAGCGTGGCGGCGACAACCAGCGGCGCGAGCGCGTTCGGCATCAGGTGGCGGAAGAGGACCCGTGCGGGGGTGCTGCCGAGCGCGTGCGCCGCCTCGGCGTAGGTGCGTTCGCGCAGCGTCAGCACCTGCGCACGCGTGATGCGCGCCAGGTCTGGCCACGTGACGAGCGCCAACACGATCGCCAACGTGAGCACGTTCGGACGGAGGATGGCGCCGGCCACCATCGCCAGGCCGAGCGCGGGCACGGAGAGCATCGAGTCCGCAGCGAGCGAGACCAGCCGGTCGACCCAGCCGCCATGGAAGCCGGCGAGGGCGCCGACGGTGCAGCCCAGCACGACCGCGAAGCCGGTCACCAGCGCGGCCAGCGAGAGCGACACGCGGCCGGCGTAGAGGAGACGCGTCAAGACGTCGCGGCCGAGGTCGTCGGTGCCCAACAGGTGCTCGGGGCCGGGCGGCAGCTGCATGGCCCGCAGGTTCACGGCGGCGGGGTCGAACGGGGTGATGACGGGCGCGCCGAGCGAGGCGAGCGCGAGCGTCGTGAGGACCAGCAGACCGGCGGCGCCGAGGGGGCGGCGGAGGACGCTCCGCAGGGTGCTCACGAGTAGCGCACGCGCGGGTCGAGCGCGCCGTAGAGGAGGTCGGTGAGCAGGTTGACGACGACGACCGCGATCGCGGCCACGAGCAGGACGCCGAGCACCACGGGGTAGTCGCGCGCGACGAGCGAGCCGTGCAGCAGCCGGCCGATGCCTGGCCAGGTGAACACCACTTCGGTGACCATGGCGCCTGAGATCAGCCGTGGGAGCTCGAGACCGAGCACGGTCACGAGCGGCAGCAGGACGTTCGGGAGCCCGTGGCGCAGCAGCGCGCCGAGGCGTGAGCGGCCCTTCGAGCGCGCGGTGCGGACGAGGTCGTCTTCGGCGACGGCGTCCAGTCCGGCCTGCACGAAGCGCATCCACTGCGCCACGTAGACGGAGCCGAGCACGAGGGCGGGCGCTGCGAGGTGCCAGAGCGCATCGAGCAACGACGGTGGCGCGCCGATCGAGCCCATGCCACCGGCCGGGATCCAGCGCAGCGTGGCCGCGAAGACGAGCAGCACGATCGCGCCGCTCCAGAAGGTCGGGACGCTCATACCGAGCACGGCGAGCAGGCGCGCGGCGTGACGTACGAGCGGGTGGCGCGAGGCGCTGGCGACGATGCCCAGCGTGACGCCCGCCACGAGCCCGACGAGCAGCGCCGCGCCGGTGAGGCGCAGCGTGGCGCCGACGCGGTCGCCGACCACCTCGATGGCGGGCCTCCGCTCCGTGTACGACACGCCCCAGTCGCCCTGGACGAGGCGCGAGACCCAGCGCCAGTACTGGACCGGCAACGGCTGGTCGAGGCCCCACAGTTCGCGCATGCGCTCGATCGCTGCGGGCGTGGCCGCGGGGTCGGCGGCGTAGACGTCGGCCGGTCCGCCCGGTGGGAGATGGACCACGGCGAAGAGCAGCACCGTGATGAGCAGCAGCCGCGGTACAAGGCCGATCACGTTGCGCAAGGCGTAGGCGAGCACGGTCACGACCTCCGGCGTCGAGTGTACGGGCGGAGCCGCGCGTGGCGTGCGCCGTGCGTTGCGGCGAACGTCGCGGCCGCCGCGGTAACGCGGATGTAACGAGGCGTCCGTACCGTCGTGGCATGCGCACCCTGCATCGCCCGAACCGATTCGCCGGCATCGCCGTGTCCCTGCGCAACGTGCGCGTGCTCGTGCTCGGCGCCCTCGTCATGGCGCCGGCGGCGGGTTGCGTCGGCGCTTCGGACCCGGATCGCGCTCCGCACGTCGACACGCTCTTCATGTTCGAAGCCGACGACGGCGAGCACGGGGTCGAGCCCTGGGTCAGTGACGCGACGCCCGCCGGCACACGGATGCTCGTCGACGTCGTGCCCGGCCCGAGTTCCGGAGCCGATACGATCGTGTGGTTCCGACTTGGCGACGAGTTCATCTTCAGCGCCCGCTCGCCCGACGGATCGACGTTCTCGCTGTACCGCACGGACGGTACCGACGCGGGAACCGGGCACGTGGTGGACGGCATCGCGCTGCGTGCGAGCGACGCGGTCCACGTCGGCGACGCCATCGTGTTCGACAACGACGTCCCGCCGGGCGCCCCCGAGCGCGGCATCTACCGGACCGACGGCACGGCGGCGGGGACGGTCCGGATCAGCGACGACCCGGACCTGGGCCTGTTCCAGGGCGTCCGCGTGCCAGCGACGCCGGCGAACCTCGCCCACCGTGCCAACGATGCCGCCGTCTACGGTCGATACGGGTCGATCCTGTGGCGCGCTGACGGCGACGGCTACACCGTCGTCGACGACGCCCTCGACCACGAGTGCAGCAGGCGTTGGGCCGCGGGCGTGCTGGACGGCGTGCTGTTCTTCCCGGCCAGCGCCCCCTTCGACGACCCGAACGACGGTGCACCGCAGGCGGCGCGCTGCGAGCTGTGGCGCTACGACACGGCCGGAGGTGTGTCGCCGACGATCCACCGGGCCTTCGCCGACGTGTCGCAGGAGCAGTACAGCGAGGTGGTCGGCTACGCCGTGCGCGACGGTTGGCTCTACTACTCGCTCGTCGTGTGGGAACCCGACCTGTCGGGACCGACGCCGAACGTGCGGGTGGCGACGTACCAGCTGCGGGCGACCGACGGGTCGCCGGCGCCGAGCGACCCGCTCGACGACGTCGGGGACCGCGTGGTCCTCGGTGTCGATCCGGCCCAGCGGGGCTTCACCTTCTTGCAACGCTCGGCGGACGAGCCGATCTACCTGTTCGGCAGGAGCGCCGACAGCGGTGGACTCTTCGCGTTGATGCAACTCCACGGCGATCCGGACGACGCCTGGATCGACGTCGTCGACGGCGGCTTCGCGGGCGACACCGCGGGTGCCGGGTTCACCTGGGTGGGCGAGCACCTGGTGTACCGCCGGCACGACGCCGTCTACGCCGTGGCGAACGGCGCGAGCACACCGGTCCTGCTGCTCGGCGCACCGGCCAGCGTGATCGGCGGTCAGCTGCTGCGGCCCGACTGGTACCACGACCGGCTGTTCTTCTGGGCCGACGAGCCGGGCGCGGACGGGCCGGTCACGTCGCTCTACGTCACCGACGGCACGCCGGCGGGGACGGTTCGCGTCGCGACGTTCTGTCACCGGACGTACTCGGGCTGCGGCACGGGTTGACGGCGCCGCGCGCATGGGTGCTCCACGTCCGCACCACGGTCGTGCGGTCGCGCAAGCGGTCGGGCTCGTCGGGGCGCTGCGCGTGGTGTTGCGTGTCGCGCCGGTCGAGATCCGACGGTCCGTGATCCGCGCCCTCTGGGCCATCAACACCTTCATCGTGACGGCCATCGCTGTCGGGCTGACCTGGACCCTGATCGCTGGGGATCGCCTCAGCGAGGACGCGTTCGCCGCCATCGCGCTCGGGAGTCTCGCGGTCGCCGTGGTCGGGGCGCTCACGGCGGCGGTCGTGGTGCGTCGCCGCGTCGTCAGCCACATGCGCTGGGGCTTCGGGCCCGACGGGGCATTGCGCGTGTGGCGTCCAGATGGGTCGCTGCTGTACCCCGACGACGACGGGCTCCAGCCACCGCCGCCCGCCACCGAGCAACCCGGAGCCTGAGACTCGAGTCGCCCCGCAGCGAGGAGGAGCATCCCCATGCCACGCGTCCTACGCATCGCCGCGCTGAGCGGCCTCGTCGCGCTGTTCCCCGCCTTCTTCGTTGCCCTCCTGCTCCCCGAGGTGCCGCTCACGAGTGCGATCATCGTGACGCGCGTCTGCGGCCCAGATGCCGAGCTGATCCGGCGCGTCGAGGTTCGCGATCAGACGAGCCGGTCCGTCACCGTGCACTGTCGTGAGGCGGCCGGGACCGTGTCGCCCAGCGTGTCGATGGCGGTGTTCCTGCAGGGCATGCGCTTGGGCTGGCCTCCGACTGCGCTGCTGATCGGTCTCGTGTGGTGGTCGGTGCTGCTGGTGCGGCACGGGAACGCCGAGCGTCGCTGACGCAGGTGCTCCGGCCGCCGCTGGTCCTGGCGAGGTCGAGGCGTCGCTGCGCGAGCTGCAGCGCCTCGTCGAGCGCGGCCTGATCGCGCGCGAGGAGCACGAGGAGCGGCGCAGGGCGGTCCTCGAGCGGGCGTTCGGGTAGGACGCGGGACATGGTCGTCGGAACGGGCGCACGCCGAGGCGAGCGCCCGCTGTCGTGCCCTACCCGAGTCGCGCCGTCACTTGCGCCAGCGCGCGACGTTCCACAGGCTCGTGGTGGTCGTTGGAGCGTACCCCTCGAGCGCCGTGCTGGCGACGGCCAGGAGGGGGCGCGGGGCGATGAACAGCACCGGCACGTCCTCGGCGACCTGGCGCTGGAACGCCTGGGCGAGCGCGAGACGCTCGTCGCGGTCGATCGTCACACCGTACTCGCGCAGCAGGTCGAAGGCCTCCTCGTTGCCGTAGCGCTGCCAGTTCGTGCCGAGCCAGAGGTTCCAGGTCGGCTCCTGCTGCTCGCTGAAGAAGCCGTAGGCGGCCTGGTACTCGCCCGCGCCGAGGGTGGGCGGGAAGGAGGCGGCGTCGATCGAGCGCACCTCGCCGCGCACGCCGACCTCGCGCCAGAACGACTGGATCGCCTGGATCACCTGGAGGCGGTCGGCCTGGCCGGCGATGTTGATCACCTCGACCTCGAGCTCGCGGCCATTGCGCGTGCGCACCGCACCCGGCGCGGGTCGCGTCCAGCCGGCCTCGTCGAGCAGCCGCTCGGCGGACTCGGGGTCGTAGGGGTAGCGGCGCACGTCGTCGGCGTGCGCCCAATGGCTGGGCGGGATGGCGGCGTCGTTCGGTTCGGTCAGGCCGCCGAGCAGGGCGGCGGCGATCAGCTCGCGGTCGATCGCGTACACGAGCGCCTGCCGGACTCGGACGTCCTCGAGGACGGGGTCCTCGTTGTTCAGCCAGACCTGCCAGTTGGCGAAGGTCGGCACCGGCACGGCGTCGTAGTTCGCCAGCCCCTGCACGAAGGGGAGTTCCGTCATGGCGAGCTGCAGCACCAGGTCGACCTCGCCGCGCTCGAGCAGTGCGCGCTGCGCCTCGGCGCCGGGCACGATGCGGATCACGACGCTGTCGAGCCCGGCGGGCCCGGCCCAGTGGTCGTCGACGCGCTCGAAGCGCAGCAGCGTGCCGGCCTGCCACTCGACCAGGCGGAAGGGGCCGCTGCCGACGGGCTGGCGGTGGAAGGGCGACGCGTTGAGATCGGTGCCCTCGAGCAGGTGCGCGGGGAGGACGTAGGCGCCGGCGAAGGCGGCGGCGCCGAGGAAGGTGACGTTCGGGCCGGGGAAGGTAACGACGAGCGTGTGGTCGTCGACCGCCTCGATCGTCTCGATGTCCTGCCAGACGGTGCGTGTGGGGATGGGCAGGTTCGGGTCGGTGATGACCTGCCAGGTGTAGATCACGTCGGCCGCGGTGACGGGCGTGCCGTCGTGCCAGCGCGCCTCGGGGCGCAGGCGGACGGTGTAGGTGGTGCCGTCGGCGCTGAGGCCACCGTTCTCGAGCGTGGGGACCTCGGCGGCGAGCTCGGGCAGGTAGTCGCCGTCTGGGCCGATGACGAAGAGGCGCTGGAACACCAGGTTCTGCGCCTCGTGGGCGATGGAGAGCAGGTCGAAGTGCGGCAACAGGCTGCCAGGTTCCTGCGGGACGACGACGGTGGCGGTCTGGGCGTGTGCGATCGGGATCGATAGGGCCAGCGCGGCGAGGAGCGCGGCGGCGAGTGAGCGGGTGCGGGGCATGGGGCCTCCCTCCGAGGTGAGCGACAGTCTAGAAATGGTTGAGCGTTCCTGTCAATCATGCAGACGACGGATGCAGCCCAGGACCGCATCGTCGCGAGCGGCACCGCTGCTCGCCCAACGCGGCCTCACCCGCCTGCTCGGTGTGCCCCACCTCGTCGCGTGGCTCCCACTGGTCGTGTACCTGGCGCGGTGCGCCTCGGCGCACGTTGGGGTGAGCGGTGTCGTGGAGGCCGTAGCAGCTCGATGCGCTACGTGCCGCGGTGTCTAGGGCACGAGCGCCGTGACGCCGCTGAACCGCGCGAAGTCGCGGTCGAAGGTGGCGACCGTGGCACCATGCTCGATCGCCAGCGCAGCGAGGTACGCGTCGTTCACGAGGTTGCCGAGAGCGCCGGCGGTGGTCAGCGTCTGCGCGAACGTCGACGAGAAGGTGCGTGACGGTTCGGGATGGACGACGTTCGCTCTGCCACACCACGCACCGACCACCGCGAGCGCCTGCTCGGTGGTGAGCGGCGTCGGAAAGACGGAGGGGTGCGTCGCGATGCGGATGAACGCCAGTAGCGAGAGCCACGGGAGCCCGATTCGGGCCTCACCTGAGAGTGCGTCGTCGAGCCACGCCTTCGCCGCCCGATGTTGTGGCGAGGCCGTGTTGATCGCGTACAGCAAGACGTTCGCGTCGATGACCGTCACCGCCCTGCCGCCAGGCGCCGCAGGCGCTCCTCGTCCTCTAGCGCTCCCACCAGAGCGAGCGCCCGGTCGAGGTCGGCCCGGGGTACGCCGAGGTCGAACACCGGCGTCTCGAACGCGTCGGTGGGCACGGTGTCGCGAAGTGCGACCCGCAGACCCTCGTTGACCACCTGTTTGAACGAGGCGCGTCGCTCGTGCATCTCGCGTCGGATCAGCTCCTCGACGTCGGGGTCGAGCGTGATGGTGGTGCGCATGTGGGCATCATAGCATCACATATCGCGCATCGTGATGCCTTACCGTGCAGTGAGCTTCATCCGTCCGACCGCCGAAGCGAGTTCAGGCAGGTCGTTGCGTACGGTCGCCTCGAGGATGCCGAGAGCCGTGTCGTAACAGTGATGCGCGAGCTTGTGGCGCATCGAGACGACGTCGCGCCACGGGATCGCTGGCTCGGAAGCGAGGAGCTCGCCCGGGAGCATGCTGACGGCCTCGCCGATCTCGACGAGGCGCATGCGAACGGCATCGAACACGAGTGGATCGTCGAGTCCGCCGCGCTCGAGGTGGCGCGTGATGGCCTCGATCGCGGTCCCGATGTCGTCGAGGCGCTCATGAGGGGCGCTCCTGGGCCCCTTCACAACGGGATCGCTTCAGCCAGGACGTGGTCGCGCACCGCGGCCCTGAGGGAGGCCGTCGGAACGACCTCGGTCTCCAGGCCCATGATCGCCTCGACGTCGCGGGCGATTCGCCCGAGCGTGAGGATGCCGGTCTGTGGTGGGAGATCGACGAGCAGGTCGAGGTCGCTCTCGGGTGTGCCGTCGCCGCGGGCGAGGCTTCCGAACACTTGCACGTTTCGTCCGCCGTAGCGCTCGATGGCGGCGATGACGTCGTCCCTGCGGGCCTCGAGCCGCTGTGTCAGCGGCGATGGCGGCAAACGCTTGCTCCCTGCACCGGCCTCGGCGATCCGCAGCTGGAGGTCGAACCCTGCCGCCGCAAGCAGACGCTGCAGCGTGCTGATGCTGGGTTCGCGCTTGCCTGTCTCGTATGCGCTCACGGCACTCTGCCGCGTGCCCGATCGGCGCGCCAGCTCGACTTGCGTCAGCGACGAGCGACGTCGCGCATCGCGGATGAGATCCCCAGGTGCAGATATCATGTCACGAGTATATCACTGAAGCGGTATCTACTCTTGGCGCAAGACCGCCTCGTCCTCGAGCGGTCGCCGCCAGAACGCGAGCTGGACGCACCTGAGCTTCCAGAGGCTCGACGACACGGCCGAGACCTTCGCCCACGAGACGTGACATCTACTCGACGGCGGGCATGCGACGAGAACCACGATCCGGCGTGCGCCGACGTGCTCAGGCTGCGCTCGGGCCGCGTTCAGGTCGCTCGCGACGGCAGCGAGGCTGTGCTCGTCGTCGCCGAGCTCCTGGAACTCGTCGATGGTGATCGCCAAGTGGTCGGCTGCTCCGAGGTCGAGCAAGAGGTCGAAGACGCGGCGCCAGGTCGGATGATCAACGAGATCGACGCCGAGTTCGGGGACCGATCACGTCCCGGCGCGTCAATCGGGCCGCCCCTGCTCGAAGCGCAGGCCCACTGCGGTGCGGTCGGGGAAGCCGCGCCAGTACGTGTGCTCATCGGTGGGGATGCCGGCGTCGTCGCGGGCGACCGCGCCGTCGGCGGCGTCCGCGACCAGGTCGAGGTAGGGCGCCAGCGTGTCGTCGCCTTGCAGGTGGATGCCCAGGAAGACCGTCGCGAAGTGCTGGGCGACGTTGTTCATGCGCGTGTTGTCCCAGACGGCGTCCGAGTAGTGGCCGAAGGTCGCGGAACCCACCTCGCGCGGCGGTGCGATCGGGGCGGCGGCGTTGTGGTTGGCGTTGACGAAGGTGAGCAGGTAGCGCTCGGCGTTGACGGTGCGCTCGAAGATCGCCTTGACGCCGCGCTCGTAGCCCGACACGTCGTCGACGCTGCCGGCCATGAACAGCACCGGCGTGCTGATTCCCGCCAGGCCTTCCGCGTCCCAGAAGCCCGCCGGCATGCCCCATGGACCGATCGCGATCACCGCGCGGACGCGTTCGTCGAGGCTGGCGAGGTACTCGGGCGTGCCGGCTTGGCGGGCGCGCAGTTCCTGGTTCGGTGGCGCGAAGCCGAAGCTCACGCTGGCCTCGGTGAAGCCGCCGCCGACGGCGTTCAGTGCACCGAAGCCGCCCATCGAGTAACCGATGATGGCGCTGCGGTCCGCGTCGACGAGGCCGGTCATGTCGCTCGTGTCGTCGGCGCTCAGGCGCGCCAGGGCGTCGATCACGAACAGCTGATCGAGCGAGCGGTTGAGCAGCGTGCTGCCGAACGCGGCCTGATCGGCGTAGGTGCTGTCGGTGTGGTCGATGCTCGCCACGACGAAGCCCTTGCTGGCGAGGTTCTCGCCGAAGTGGCTCATCAGGAAGCGGTTGCCGGGATAGCCGTGCGACAGGATCACCA
>SLSM01000143.1 GCA_007130445.1 Trueperaceae bacterium
AGCTGGTGGTTGACCATCAGCACCACCCCGGCGGCGCGGCAGGCGTCGATCATCGTGCGTCCCTGGTCGAGGTCGAGGGCCAACGGCTTCTCGCACAGCACGTGGACGCCGGTCGCCGCGGCCGCGAGCGTGGCGGGTGCGTGCACGGAGGTGGGGGCGCAGATCGACACGACGTCGACGTCGCCGTCGGCGAAGAGCGCACGGAAGTCGCTGTAGGTGCGCTCCACGCCCCACGCCTGCGCGCGCGCGGCGAGCCCCCGCGGGTGTGGATCGACGAGCGCCACGACGTCCGCGCCCGCGGCGAGGTAACCGGCGTGGTGGGCCTGGGAGATGCCGCCGACCCCGATGATCGCGGCGCGCAACGCCGCCCCGGGCGCCTCGTGCGCGAGCGCCGCCGCGGTCGCGGCGGCGGAGCGTTGCGCGTCGCTCACACGTGTTCCTTGGTCGGGTTGGGCACGGTCTCGTGCGCGGCCACCATCGGCGCCTTGGAGGCGTCGACGGTCACCCGGCGTCGCGCCCAGTCGCAGGCGTTGGCGACGATGCGGCGCACGTGCGGGTGGTGGTAGGTGGGATAGGTCTCGTGGCCCGGCCGGAAGTAGACCACGCGGCCGACGCCTCGCCGCCAGGTGCACAGGCTCCGGAACACCTCGCCGCCTTGGAACCACGACAGCATCAGCAACTCGTCGGGCTCGGGGACGTCGAAGCGCTCCCCGTACATCTCCTCCTGGGCCAGCTCGAACATGTCGGGGATGCCCGCCATGATCGGGTGGGCGGGCTGGATGTTCCAGAGCCGCTCCTTCTCGTCGGCCTCGCGCCACGTCAGCGAGCAGTGCGTTCCCAGCACGCGCTTGAACGGCTTGCTGAAGTGGCCCGAGTGCAGCACCACCAGCCCCATGCCGGCCAGGACGGCGTGGTGGACCTTCTCGGCCCACGCGTCGGCCACCTCGCCGTGCGCCATGTGGCCCCACCACACCATCACGTCGGTGGTCGCGAGCAACTCGTCGCTCAGGCCGTGGTCTCGTTCACGGAGCGTCGCCGTGCGCACCTCGGCGGTGGGGTGGTGCTCCGACACGGCGCTCGCCAAGGCGCCGTGGATGCCGTCGGGGTAGATCCCACCGACCACGTCGTGCTCGAGCTCGTGGAGGTACTCGTTCCAGACGGTGACGCGCAGCGGTTCCATGACTACCAGACTAACGCAGGGGCCACACGGTCCACGGGCGACGGGGCACCGCCGGTCAGGCCTCACTGGGACGCCGGACGCCGTGCTCCTCGTCCTCCCGCTGAGCCACGACCTTCGTGAACACCGCACCGAGGAGCACCGCGTGGGCCGAGATGAACACCCACAACAGCAACGCCACGAGCGAACCGGCCGCCCCGTACGCGCTCTCGATCGCGACGTTGGTCATGTAGATCCCGAAGGCCCAACTCGCCAGCACGAAGAGCACCGCCGTGACCGGTGCGCCGATGAGCACCGCCCGCTTCGGCACCGAAGCGTTCGGCAGGAGCGTGAACACGATGCCGAACACGACGGCGAGGACGGCGAGCGCGAAGAGCCGGTTGAGCCACACCCAGATCACGCCACCGCCGGGCAACTGCTCGGTGGCGGCGCCGATCGCCGCGCTCACGTAGGTCGACAGGAAGATGGCGAGCAGCAGGAGCACACCGATCAACAGGATGAGCCCGAGCGAGCGCACACGCTGCATGGCGAGGTGCTTGGCGCTGCCGAGCGCGGAGTCTGGATCGGGCTCGGTGTCCCAGATGATGTTGAGCGCGCGCTCGAGCTGGGCGAACAGGGTCGTCGCGCCCACCAGCAGCGCGATGGTGCCGATGATGGTGGCCCAGATGCCGCCGCCGCGCTCCGCCTGGCTCTGGATCATGTCGTGGATCAGCTCGGCGACGCTCTCGCCGAAGCGCTCGCTGACCACGTCGATCACGGTGGTTTGCGCGTCACCGGCGCCCACGAAGATCAGGACCGATGTCAACACCAGCAGCAGCGGAGCCAACGAGAACACGCTGTAGTAGGCCAACGCTGCGGCGAGCAACGGCGCCTTGCGCTCGCCGTACGTGCGTAGCGTCTCCTTGACGATGTCGAACACCGTGCCTCCTCGTTCGACGCGCGGGGAGCTCGCTACGCTTCGAGGCCGAAGCGCAGCGTGTAGTTGTCGAGCGTGCTCGGCATCGCCGTCGAGGCCGCGAGCTTCGCCGGGTGGCGCTCCCGGTAGCGTGCGCCACGGAGCAGGGCGGCCAGCATCGAGCTCGTGAGCATCAGCACCAACTGCTCCGCCGGACAGCGCACCGGGCCAGCACTGAACGGGACGAAGGACCACTGTGCCGCGGCGCCGCCGGGTTCCCAGACCTCGGGAGCGAACCGATGCGCGAAGGGGAGATGGCGGTCGTCGCGGTGGAAGAACGGCGCGTAGATGAGTATCCCCGTACCGGCAGGCAGCACGGTGCTGTCCCAACGCGTGTCGCTGCGCGACTCGCGCAGGATCATCGGCGTCGTCGGCCACAGGCGCAGGGTCTCCAGCACGCAACGGCGTAGGAACGGCAGCGACGGGTCACCACCGGCGGCTTCGGCGCGGGCGCGCTCCTCGTGCTCGGGATGGACTGCGAGCAGTGCGAGGGTCCGGAAGACCGTCATGCCCGCAGGATCCGCCGCGAACATCCAGTGCGGGGGTTGGTGGTCGGGTGCGGTGCGCGGCGTGGTCGGCGTGCCGCCCATGATCGCCGCGAGGCTGCCGGGCTCCGGGTCGTCCAGGTACTGGTTCAGGCGTGTCAGGAAGCGCTCACGGAGCTCGTGGCGGATCGGCTGCACGAACGCCAGGTTGGCGTACGCCCGCAGCCGCTCGTGGAGGCGGGTGAAGGCCCGGTCGTCGCGCGCGGCGTCACCCAGCACGACGCGCCTCACGACGCAGAACCAGGCGTCGCCGAACACCTCCCAGTCGAGCGCGTCGGCGCGGCGTACGCGTGCGAGCAAGGCGCCGGCCTCCTCCTCGACGACGGTGTGGAAGCGCTCCGCGAGCCGGTGCATGGGGCAGCCCGTGTCGAGCACCGCCTCGTTGAAGCGGCGGCGATCGGCCCGGTCCTCGCCGCGCGAGATCAGCACCGTCTTGGGATTGAAGTGCGACAAGGAGGCGCGCTTCTCGCTGCTGTCGGCGGCGAACGGTTCGGGGGAGCCGTCGAGCACGCGGCGAACGTCGTCGGGCGCCAGCAGCACCGCCTGCTTGCGCACGGGGACGCGCATGAGCAACGGGCCGTCGCCGTAGCGCTCGTGGAGCCGTTGCATGCGCCTGACCGCCCGCCCGACCAAGTCGTGACGCTCTGCGACACCGACGGCCCAGCGCCGGCGGATGATCGGGCCCTTCGCGAGCGTCGGAAGGATGACGTCGCGGGTGAGGGCGAGCGTGTCCGCCGCGCTGGCAACCGAGACGGACGCGGTGCCGTCGGCGCTCATCGGTGACTCGGGCGAGGCGTTCGGACGGCCGTTGCCGGCTCGTGTCGTGGCTGCATGTGCATGCTCGACAGTACGAACCGATCGCCCATCGTGTCGACGTCAGCGGTCACGTGAGCGCTGCGTGGTCGACGTCTCCCAGGCGATCGGTTCCGGTCGGCGGTCACGTCCACCGTCGTTCGATCAGCCGGTCACGGCGCCCTCTGAGGCCGAACCCACCAGCTTCGCGTACTTCCAGAGCACGCCGCTCGTGTAGCGCGGCGCGGGCGGCCGCCAGGCGGCGCGGCGCTCGGCGAACTCGGCGTCCGACAGCGCCACCTCGATCAGGTTGTGCTCGGCGTCGATCGTGATGACGTCGCCTTCGTGCAGCAGGGCGATCGGTCCGCCGACCGCCGCCTCGGGCGCCACGTGACCCACGACCAGCCCGTACGTGCCGCCCGAGAAGCGCCCGTCGGTGACCAGGGCGACGGAGTCCGCCAGGCCGCGGCCGATGATCGCGCTGGTGGGCGAGAGCATCTCGCGCATGCCGGGGCCGCCCTTGGGCCCCTCGTAGCGGATGACCACCACGTCGCCGGGGCGGATCTGGTCGGCCAGGATGGCCGCCATGGCGTCCTCCTCGGACTCGAACAGGCGCGCCGGCCCGGTGATGCTGGTCTGCTTCAGGCCCGAGATCTTCGCCACGCCCCCCTCGGGGGCGAGGTTGCCGCGCAACACCGCGAGGTGGCCCTGCGCGTAGACCGGCGCGTCGAA